>JAJZEB010000150.1 GCA_021805805.1 Pseudomonadota bacterium
CGAGTTCGTTGAGCAGCGCGACGAGCTGGCGATGCTGGGTGTCGACGACGTCAATGCCCGTGTTGAAGTGCTCGTTCCACGGAAAGATCTCGATCAACTGCATCATTGCCTGCCTGCGCGTTGCCGCATCGGCCCATGCCTAATTTTCGCGCTTTGAGACTGCAATATCTGCTGCGCTGTCGGCAACACAGTCCGCGAGCCACTGCGACAGCAGGCGCGAGGACTCAAGGGCATCGGCATGATGTTAGCGTGCAATAACGCGCTACGGCAGAGGCGCTGCTCAGGGGGCGATGTAGATAGGCTCGGCAACCGCACGTGCGTCGCGTAGCGCGCGTAGGCGCACGATGTGCGCCTCGCGAAGTTGCGTGCCGCGCGCCAGCATCACCATTCCTTCGGTGGTCAGCAGATCTCGCGCCAGCACGCTGCCGACGCTTAACTGTCCAACCGAGACCGCTAGCTCCTTCGGCGCCGCGACGGGGCCGCCGCGAGACAACGCCTCGATCATCGTCACGAAGGTTTCGACGACCACAGGATCGAAGCGCCGACGACGCTGCTCGAGTAAGTGGTCAATCACAGCGTCGCGTGTGAAGTGTTGCGGAGCGTCGCTGGGCTTGTTCAGCATCTCGTCGTAGGCGTCGCACACCGCCAACAAGCGCGCGCCCAGAGGGATCGTGTCGCCTCGCAGGCCGGCCGGGAAGCCGCTGCCGTCCCAGTGTTCGTGGTGTGACGCAACTGTGTCAGCCGCACCTTTGAGCCAGGGCAGCATGCGCAGTTGCGCAGCGCCGAACTCGCCGTGCAAGCGGATCAGTTCGCGGTCGGATTCTTCGAGTTCGGCGTAGGGTGTGAACAGCTTGCGCCGTTCGATGCCAAGCATGCCGATGTCGTGATATAGCGCCGCGTTGCGCAAGTCGGCTAGGGATGCTGTCCAAAATCGGGTGAATGCCGCTGCGATGGAACGATGAAGGCCACGAGATGATCCCGGTCAGCGACTGCGAACGAGTTGCGCCTCGCGGCGCCGCACGCCAAGGCCGTTTCGGCGCCGCCGCAGGCCGCTTTCGCGTGCGGCGGACGCACTCATCCCTGCACCGCCATCAGATGTCGCCGCGCCATCCACAGGTTGCACAGCGCAAACAGCGTGTGCAGTTGCGCGGTGTTCTTCGCCAACCCGCGGTAGCGCACCTTGACGTGGCCGAACTGGCGCTTGATCACGCGGAACGGATGCTCGACCTTGGCGCGAATGCGCGCCTTGACGTGCTCCATCTCCTCGGCGATGGCGTCTTTCGGATCGGTCGTGTCGAGCAGCCTTCGCAGGCCAGGTCGCAGCGCGATGTGCCAGCGCGTGCAGATATCCTGGGTGTCGTCTCGCTTCTCGACGCCCTGGTAGCCGGCATCGGCGAACACGTCCGCTTCCTCCCCATGCACGAGCGCGTGCGCCTGGGTGACGTCGTTGACGTTGGCCGAGGTGCCGACCACCGTGTGAACCAGGCCGCTGTCGGCATCGACACCGATGTGGCACTTCATTCCGAAGTACCACTGGTTGCCCTTCTTCGTCTGGTGCATCTCGGGATCGCGCGTGCCTGTGCCGTTCTTCGTCGAACTTGGCGCGGCAATCAGCGTGGCGTCGACCGCCGTGCCTTCCTTGAGCATCAGCCCCTTGGCCGCCAGCGTCGCGTTCACGGCGTCAAGCATCTTCGGCGCCAGATCGTGCTGTTCCAGCAGGTGCCGAAAGCGCAGGATGCTCACGCGGTCGGGCAGGCGGCTCATGCCGCTCAACCCCGCGAACTGGCGGTACAGCGGAACGTCGAACAGGGCCTCTTCCATCGCCACGTCCGACAGCCCGAACCACTGTTGAAGAAAGTGAATGCGCAGCATCACCTCGGCACCGAACGGCGGGCGGCCACGTTCCTTGCGAGGCGCGTGCGGCTCGGTCAACGCGAGCAGCTGCGCCCACGGCACCACGCGATTCATCTCGTCGAGGAACTTGCCCTTGCGGGTCTTGCGGCTGGTCAGGTCCAGCCCGAGGTCGGCTTGCTTCATGCCTTCATTGTCTCGGCGCACGCTGCTCGACGCCAGGGTCGTAGAGGTCATTTTTGAACACCATCCCTAGATCGCCGTCGTGAATGTTGAACTGTGGTGCCAACGCGACGATCAGCTCGGCGAGGCGCCTGCCGTGCCCACCGAGATGTGGGTTAAAGAGATCAAGCAGTGCGCACAGAAAGCTCTCGGTACCTGCGCGTGCCTCGGCCAAAGCGTCCATCTTGGCCTCCTTCGTTCTTGGCGGTGAAACCATTGTGGTCGTGCAATCGTCGCCAAGGAAGCACTCAAATTCTGCTTTGCAGATTGGTTGCTAGGCGGCGATTCCTCATGCTAGCAGTGGCTGTCTTGTCTAGCGCCCAGGGCTATGCTCCGGTTCTCTGAATTTGTCCAGGTTGGCGAGCCGAACATTGATGAACGTGAAGAGCTTCTCAACGGCGCACCTCAAGTTTCGGCCGCGATGGTCGTTTTTATGGCTGCACAATGCCAATTTGGCTTCGAAACAGCTGTCAGATCAAAGCATGTGGCGCAACGCAAACACTGGCGCAGTTGCATTGCTCGGATTTCCAATCTTTTGATCAACGTCAATCCGACTGCTATCTCACACCTCACAATCAACCCCCCATTCAGGGGTTTTTGAGCCTATCGCTGGACTTCGCGCTAGGGCTGTGGGTTCAGCGTCCGTCCATTCCCATCAAGGAGTCTGGCCATGAGTCTGGTGAAGAAATCCACGGCATCGAGCGCGGCGGCTGGCGCGAACCGGGCGTCGAGTGCGGTGACCAAGGAAGCCGAAGCTCAGCGTCGGCGTGCGCGAACCCTGGCCAAGCAGCAGCAGGCCGCCGAGCGAGTTGCCGCCGCCACCGGGCAACTCGCCGCCGGAATCAACGAGGCCGCGTCGGCCGCAGAGGAACTCAAGCGCTCGGCCGAGCAGATCGCCGCCGGAAGCGAGCAGGCAGCCAGCGCGGCGCAGGACTCGGCAATCAGCATCAAGGAGATGGTCGTCGGCGTGAACCAGGTCGACCAGAACGCCAACGTCACGCTGCAGAAGGGCGAGACGCTGGTCGCTGCGGCGCAGCGGGTGATGGAAGAAGTCTCGCAGATGGTCAACAACGTGATCCAGGCCGCCAGGCGCCAGGTCGAGTCGGTCAAGATGGTCACCGGCCTGGAGAAGCAGGCGGCCGACATCGGCGACATCGTCAAGGCCGTGGGCCGAATCGCCGACCAGACCAACCTGCTGGCGCTGAACGCGGCCATCGAGGCCGCGCGCGCCGGCAAGCACGGCAAGGGCTTCGCAGTCGTCGCCGACGAAGTGCGCTCGCTGGCCGAGACGTCGGAGAAGAGCGCCAAGCAGATTTCCGATCTGATCGCGAAAATCCAGACCGACGTCAAGTCGGTCGCCAGCGGCGTGAACGAATCGACGAAGACGGTTCAGGCCGAGGCCGACAAGGGTGACGCGGTCAACGAGTCGCTGGCGCGGATCGGCCAGGCGTCGACCGAGGTCGTCGACGCCTCCAAGGTCGTCGTCGGCGTCGCCAGGGAGGCGACGACCGCGACGCAGAAGATGGCCAAGGTCTCGGAAACCATCGCCGCGGCCTCGGCGCAGCAGTCGGCGGCAGCCGAGGAATCGAACAAGATCATCGCCGAGCAGGCCAAGGCCCTCGGCGACTGCGAGGAAACCGCGCGCAACCTCAGCGAAACCGCCGAGGACCTGAAGAATTCGACCGACATCGCGAAAAGCTCCGAGGATGTGGCGTCTTCTGCCGAGGAGTTATCCAACGCGGTCAAGGAGATCACCCGCGCGTCGACCGAGATCATGTCGGCGATCGGCGAAATCCGCCGCGGCGCGAAGGATCAGAGCGACGCCGCCAACGAGGCGATCGGTGCGATCCGGCAGGTCGAGTTCAATGTGCAGGAATCGCTCAAGGGCGGCAACCTCGGCCTGGAGAAGGCCGAGTTCGGCAAGCAGGTGATCAACGAGATCAAGACCACCATCGAGGCCATGCTCGGCGGCACGATGAAGGCCATCGAGATCACCCAGGGCTGCGCCCGCCAGGTCGGCGACCTGCAGAACGTCGCGCGTGACATCGACAAGATCGTCGAGTCGATCGCGATGGTTTCGGTGCAGACCAATATGCTGGCGGTCAACGGTGCGATCGAGGCGGCGCGCGCCGGCGAGTTCGGCAAGGGGTTCATCGTGGTGTCGACCGACATCCGCAACCTGTCGCACGATTCGGCGCAGAACGCCGATCGCATCCGCGACATGATCAAGTCGATCCAGGACCAGATCGTGCTCGTCGGTTCTGACCTGCGCGAAATCATCAGCGCCGCGGTCGCCGAGACCGAAAAGGCCAAGGGCATCCTGAAGCACATCGCAACCTCCGAGGTCGAAGTCGAAGGGGTGCGCGGCGCGGCCGAGGAAATCGTCAAGGGCGCGGAAATCGTCAGCGCTGCGATCGCCAAGGTCAAGGGCGGTGTCGAGCAGATTTCCGGCGCGACCCAGGAAGCCGAGAAGGCTGCCGGCGAGGCCGCGAGCGCGGCCGAGCAGCAGGCCCGCGGGGCCGAGGAGCTGTCGTCCGCGATCGAGGAAATCGCCGCCCTGGCCGACGAACTGCAAAGCGCTTGACGCGGGAGAGTGCCATGAGCACAGAACTTCAGGCGGCGCCGCCCGACGGCGCCGAACTGGCCGACGACGAGCGCGCGCAGACCCGGCAGTTCGTCACCTTCGTGGTCGGTGACGAAGCGTTCGGAGTACCGATGGACCCGGTGCAGGAAATCATCCGCATGCCCGACATCGTCCGCGTGCCGCTGGCGCCGCGCTCGCTGCATGGGCTGGCCAATCTGCGCGGCCGCGTGCTGCCGATCATTTCGCTGCGGCGCATTTTCGGCATCGACGACGCCGACAGCGACGAGGCCACGCGGGCGCTGGTCATCGACATCGGCCAGCCGCTGGGTTTCGTGGTCGATCGCATCGCCAGCGTGGTCAGCGTCGAACCCGCCAGCATCGGCGGTGTCGAAGGCATCCGCGCGACCATCGACTCCGACCTGCTCGGCGGCGTGCTGAAGGACGTCGGCGGTTTCGCCATGGTCATGGTGCTGGATTTCGAACGCCTGATTGCACGCGAGTTCGCGCAACTGGCAGCGCTGGTCGGCAGCGACGCGACGCACCATCTGGATGCCGGGCCGGGGCAGGCGAGCAGCGACGACGACGGCGATTCCGACGAACTGCAACTGGTCAACTTCAGCGTCGAGGGGCAGGAATACGCGATCGACATCGCCAGCGTGCAGGAGATCGTGCAGGTGCCCAAAAGCATCGCCCACGTGCCCAATGCGCCGGCGCACGTCATCGGGCTGATGACCTTGCGCGAGCGGCTGCTGCCGCTGCTGTCG
>JAJZEB010000151.1 GCA_021805805.1 Pseudomonadota bacterium
TTGTGCTCCGGCCGCGCGGCAACCTGATACAGCACCTGGCAAAATTCATAAGCGCGGCCCGGCGCATCGAAGTCCGCCGCGGCGTCCCAAACCACCGAGCGCGAATCCCACGGCCCCAGCAGCACAGCATGCGCAGGGTCGAAGCGGCCCCGCACAAAATCTTTCTTGGGGTCGAAGATCATCCGGCGCCAGCGCCGCTGCTCGATCTGGTCGAGCGCAGAATCGATCAAGACGGTCTTGCCGCCACCCTGAAGGCCGATGATGATCAGGTGGCGCGTCTCCGCGCTGCGGGACAGTTCCACGCCGCCGAGCACGAGACCCTGCACACGGCCGGCGCGCTGGGCGCTGGACATGTCCGCGCGCTGGATCTTTTCCAGTGCGCGACCCGCGCGTTGGAACTCGGGCAGATACTCGACGCCGCTGACGTGCTCCTCGCTACGCTGCTGCGACGCGAACCATGCGCCCCAGCCCGCGCCGACGATGCCGAGCGCAGCGAGCAACGCGTGCGCGATCGCTTGCAGGAAACTTTCGCCAGGCGATGTCTGCATCAGGAGTGCGTGCCAGCCGGTCAGCATCGGCCCGACCAGCAGCAGCAGCGGCAGGCCGAGCGCGTAGCCGGCCAGGGCGCCGCAGAGCGCGCCGATCAGCAGTTCCTCGAACCGCACGCGGATGTTCATCACTGCACTCCCGCGACGCGCACGGCGTCGCCTTCGATGCTGATCGCGACCGTGCGGTAGCCCGCGTCCCTGGCCTCGAGCAGTCCATCCACGACGGCGGACTCGACCAACCTCACCACTTCGCGAACCCCGTAGCCGGCCAGCGCTTCGCGTTTTTGTATCAAGTCGATCAGCAATCCGGCGTCTACGCTCTGGATTTCGAGGCCCACGTCCGCGGCGTACTTCTGCAGAAAGAGCCCCACGATTTCCGCCGCCGCGCCGCGGCTCAACTCGCCGAACGGCATCACGCTGTCCACCCTTGCCAAGACTTCGGGCTTGAAGCCCGCGCCGCGCAGCGCGTCTTTCACCCTGCCTGCGCGCTCGGGCGAATCGTCCGGCGATGCCTTGATGATCGCCGCGATGTCAGACGCCGCCGCGTTGCTCGTGAGCACGACGACAAAGCCGGTCGCGGAGTACGTCGTGCCGGTGGACTGCTCCGTGATCCTCGCTTCATCGAGCAGTGCCATCAGCGTGGTCATCACGTCCGGATGCGCCTTCTCGATCTCGTCCAGCAGCAGGACGCCCGAGCGCATCTTGCCGATCTCACGGCACAACCAGCCGCCCTGGTCGCTGCCCACGTAGCCGGGCGGCGAACCGATCAACCGCTGCGTTGACTGCGTCTGGCTTAGCTCCGCGCAGTCGATCCTGATCAGCCGCCCCGCGAACATGCTTTCAGCGATGGCCTTTGCAAGCTCCGTCTTGCCCGCGCCCGTCGCGCCCGCATACAAGAGCGTGCAGACCGGCTTCGCCGGCCTGCGCAGGCGCGAGCGGCGGAAGATCAGCGAAACGCTCTGATCGACCGCGGCATCCTGGCCGATGACGCGCGCCTTGATTTCCGCGGTGACAGCGGCAGGATCGAGGCCGGAAAGATCGGCGGTGCCGCCACTGCTGGCGGCGGGCGATCCGGACAAGAAGCCGGAAAGGGCGTCTTGCTGGCCCTGGGGGACAAGCTGCATGATGGGTTTCATGGTGTGCTCCTCGATGATTTCCAGAGAGAGAAAGGTGCCAGCCAGCGCCAGGCCGGCGAGCGGGATTGCGAGCAGAAGTGCGTGTGCGTAAGCGGCGCTCAGAGCCGAGATTGCGAGCGCGCTGGTGATGCCCGCGATCAGCGTCAGACCCGTGCCGCGCGACCGCAGGAAGTGACGCAGCGGCAGGCTTGGCTTGTGCTTGCGGGCGAACCAGATCGAGGCGGCGGCGCCGGGCGCGGCCATGAGCAGGTAGGGCAGCGCGGCGAGCGCGGCGAGCAGCAGCAGCACCGCGCCGATCAGCAGCAGGACCGGATGCACCTGCCGCAGAGCTTGAAGGCGGCCGGTCACGGCGCACCTGCCTTGCCAGCAGGCCAGGACGGCATCAGGACGGTCGGCGCATCGCTCCCCGGCGAGCGCATATAGAGAGTCACGTCAGCGCGCGAACCGGCATCGACCTTGATCGTCGCGACGATTTCATGCCAGCCCTGCGCCAGCGCGACCGAGCCCGCGCCCGTGGTCGCGGTGGTCGGGCAGTCGCCCCAGAGGCCGCACGAACGGCGCATGCTCAGAACGGGCGACGCGATGCCGTCAACGCGCAGCGCGAGGTTGCCGACGCCGCCGCCATCGATCCGCGCGGCGAGCGTATACGTGCCGGCGGTCGGTGCATCGATCCAGCCGCGCCAACGCAGGCGCATGATGCCCGAGGACGGCGCGACCGCAGCCAAGGCGTGCGGCGCGACAGTCACGAGGGATGCGGTCGGGGAAGCGACCGTCGCCGCTCCCAAGTCGGTCCACGGCGCCTGCTGGTTTGGCGCGGAAGCGATCGCGATCTGCGCGTGGCCCGGCATCAGGCCGACAGGCGCGGGTTGCGGCGGCAGCGTGATGGGGCCAGCAGGCACGGTCATGGTCGATGCGCGAGCGGGTGAAGCGCCGGCGGGGGTCGGGGCTACGTGCTGGACAGGCGCGGGCGTGGATACCGCCGGCGCGTGGTGCTGGAAAAAGCCGACGACCCAGCTAATGCCGAGCATCGCGAAAATCGTGATTGCGGCGTAGCGCACGATATGAAGGCTGTGCCGGCCGTTGGTGTGGTTAAACATGATTGGGCTCCTGGTCGGGCCGCGTGCGCGGCCCTCATAGTTAGAGGGGCATCAGCCGGGCATCAGCCGTATTCCGGGCCGTGATCGCGCCAGCGGTCGCGCGTCGGGGTCGGCACGGGCACGGGTCCGTACTCGAGGTCGTGGGCGGCGGATTTGTCGATCTGCAAGCCGGACTGACTCGCCGCGCGGTCGAGGTCTTGCGTGTAGATCGTCACGTCGTCCCTGGCGCGGGTGAGGCTCACGTAGGTTTCCCGGTCGCCGTGTTGCCCGCTCTCGCAGTTGTGGTGGACCATCACCTGGTCCACCGTCTGCCCCTGCGCGCTGTACGAAGTCGAGGCGTAGGCGTAATCGAGTTTCTGGCCTTCGCGCGTGTCGAGTTCGATGCGCTCGCCGGCGTCGGTGCGCAGGCTGATCCGGCCGCCGTCCGCCGCGATCTGCTCGACGACTGCGCCAGCGCCGTTCCGCACCCGCAGCCCATCTTCCAGCGGGCGGTCTGCGCGCTGGGCGCGATGGTTTTCCGTCCAGCGGACCCGCTCCCCGACAGCCAGGCTCCGCGTCTCCTTGTCGTAGGCTTGCAGCTTGATCGCGCTCGGATCGATGCGCCGCTCCCTGCCTTCCGCATCGCGCACGCGCAGCGCATCACGGCCCGTTTCGATGACCGTGAACTGCGCCCCGCGCGCCAGTTGCGCACGCTTATAGTCTTCGCGCACTTCCACGACTTGGCCCGGCGTGTAGCTGCTGGTCTTGCGCAACTCGACGCCCGTCAAGTCAGCCTTTCGCAGCGTCTGCACTTCGACGCTGGGGCCAAGGTCGCCACGAAGCTCGAGGCCGGAGCGGATCGCCCGATTGATCTCCTGCCGGTCCGTGTTCGTGCTGGTCACGATCAGCGTGCGGTCGCGGCCCTCGCGAGGCATCGAGACGTAGTCGGACGCGAGTTTGCGGATGACGTCCGCGTTGTCCAGCCTGGCCGCTTCGCGGCGGTCTTGACGGGTCGCGGATTCCGGCAGGGCATCTTGATGGCGCCGAGCCTCAACCGATTTCAGGCCGCGAACGGCGGCGGCGTGGTCGCCAGAGAGGACACGCGCGACGGCAGCTTGAGTGTGCTCGGTGCGCTGGCGGCGGATCGAGGATGCGCCCAGCGTCGCGGTCGGCATGTGGGACTGCGAGCGTGCGAACGCGCGGCCGGCCTCAACGGATTGGTGCTGGTAGCGATCGCCCAACATCACGGCTCTGGCGCCCAGCTTTTCCGTCGCAACAAGGCTGTTCGCGAACTGCTTTGCGCCCGCCTGCGATGCTTCGTCCATGATGTAAAGCGTCTTCATTTCACGGGCCGAGGCATCGGCCTTGTCGGCTTCGATCAGCCATGCCGCGGTCGTGGTGCTCTGGATGCCCGACTCGCGCTGCATGGTCGCTGCCTGCTCGGCACCGGAAGAATGGCCGACCACGCGCCAGCCCTGGCTCTCCGCCGCCTCACGCACGAAGCTCAGCAGGGTCGTCTTGCCGGTGCCCGCGAGGCCTTGCACGGCCTGATGGCGGTCGCTCTGCGTCAGGATCATCCGGGCGGCGCCGCGCTGTTCGTCGCTCAGGGTGAGGCCCTTCGAGGCCTCGAATTTCGCCAGCACCTGGTCGAACTGTCGGCCTGACATCACTGCTTTATGCGCCCCGCGCCCGGACTCCAGCCGCGCATCGGTCTGGCGCTCGACTTCGAGCAAGTCTCGGGTCGTGATCCGGCCATCGGCGCCGGCCACGAGGTCGCCCCGGCGCGTGGCATCGGCGATGGCGGCCTCGACGTCGGACCAAGCGCACCGGCCTTCTGTCATCCGCGCAGCGGTTGCATGCAGGTCTTGCGGCCGCATGACGGCCTCGCGTTCGGTCAAGTGCGCCGCGGCGTCGGCAACGGCCTGACGGGCGATTCCGGCGGCCTCCCAGCCTTCCGGCTGCGCCGTAGGGCCGCTTCGATCGGCGGGCGTGATGCCCAGCAATGCCGCTTGAGCCTGCCAGCGCTCGGCGTGCGCTTCGCGGGTTTCCGGGAGATTTTTCGGGGCGCGGGTCGCCAAGGCCGCGATCTGGCGGGACTCTGCGCTGGCGCTTTCGCGGGTCTGCCCGCGAGCGGCCAGGGCTGCCTCGATCTCGCGGCTGCGGGTGGAGAAATCGGCAAGCTGCGCCGGGGTGTAGGCCGCGATCTCGACGCGGCCTTGCCGGTCGTGCCGGACGCTGTAGCCGAGGCGCTGGAGTTCGCGCGACAACGTCTGGTGGTAGATCGCGTCGGCGGATTTCCGATGTTCGAGCAAGCGTTCATTGCTTACGCTGCGGGCACGTCCGTCTTTATCGTGCGTGACATTACTAATGAGCAAGTGGGTGTGTAGCTGGGGATCGCCGGCGCGGGAACTCACATGGTCGTAAGCGGCGACTGTCAGGTTTCCGGTCGCCACGAATTGCCCGTTAATTCGGGCGGTCGCGGCGTGACGTTCGAGATAATCGATTGCCGCGCCGACTGCTTTTCTGTGCGCATTATCGATTTCGGCACGACCATGCACTAGCGATTCGATCGAAACCGATTTCGGCGCGCTGACTGTGAAATCCCAACCCGCACGGTGCTGCCATTCTCCCGCGCGCT
>JAJZEB010000152.1 GCA_021805805.1 Pseudomonadota bacterium
CTGGGTCGTGGACGAGGCCGTCAACGGCCTGGAGGCGCTGGAAAAGGCGCAGGGCGAGACTGCGTTCGATCTGTACCTGGTCGACGTCAACATGCCCAAGCTCGACGGCTATGGGTTGCTGCAGCAGTTGCGCGCGCTGCCGCTGGCGCAGGCGCAGGCGCCCGCGATCATGGTCTCCACCGAGGCGCAAAGCGGCGACCGGCTGCGCGGCCTGGAATCCGGAGCCAGCCTGTATGTAGTCAAGCCGATCCGTCCCGACGACCTAGTCGCCTATTGCCGGCAGCTGCTTGGCGAGGAGAGCGCACGATGAACGCCCTGCTCGAACAATTCATCGTCGAGGCACGCGAGTTCCTCGAGGGCATCTCGGGCCGCCTGATCGCGATGGAGGAGCGGCCGCACGACACGGACCTGGTCAAGGACCTGTTCCGCATGGTGCACACCCTGAAGGGGAACAGCGGGCTGTTCGCGTTCGCCGACATGACCCGCGTGCTGCATGCCAGCGAGGACCTGATGGACGCCGTGCGCGACGGTCGCGTCGACTATTCCCGCGCGCTGGCCGACAGCCTGCTCGACGCGATGGACCTCGTCGGCCGTATGCTCGACGAAGTCGAGCGCACAGAAGCGTTGTCGGGTGACTGCAGTGCGGAGGCACAGCAGCAGGCGCTGCGTCTGCGCGTGCTGATCGAGTCGGCTGCCCCACCAGTCGTTGGCGCACTCGCTCCGGTCGCTGCCGATGTCGATGCGATGGTCGCTTCGGGCGCCGGCGATCCAACCGCTGCGCCACCGTTCGACCTCAGCATAGTTCCTGAGGACGTGAGGCGGGCGGCGTTCGCGCGCAGCAGGCGCGATGGCGAGGCCCTCTACGCGCTGCGCTACCAGCCCGAGGAGCAGTGCTTTTTCAAGGGTGAGGATCCGTTCCAGCTGGCACGCACAGTGCCGGGGCTTCTGTGGGGGCGTGCACAGCTGCGCGAGCCGGCTGCACAGCCCGGCGTGCCGTTCGACTGTTACCGCTGCATCATCGACTTCGAAGTGCTCGGGGTCGGACCCGCCGACGCGGTGCGGGACCATTTCCGCTACGTGCCCGAACAACTCGTGTGCGTGACCGTGCAGGCGCTGGACCTGGTCGTCGTGCAGGGCGGCGACAGCGACGCGGGCGTTTGCGCCGAATTCGCCACCCATGCCACGCAGAGCCTGGAGCATGGCGAGCTCGACGCGTTGCGCGCCAGCGCGCAGAGCCTGGCCGAGCTCTCGGCTCCCGACAGCTGGCTGGGTTCGGCGCTGCGCTGGTTGCTGCTGCTGGTTGGTGAAGCACACGGCTCGCGCGCCGAAATCACGGCGCTGCTGCAGGCCATCAGTGCGCGCCACGCGCCGCGTTGGCCGCAGCTTGGCGCCAACGCGCCGACGGCTAGCGCGGCTGACCCGGAGCACGCCACGAGCCCGGGGGCGGCAGCCGCCGCGTCGCCGCCGGTGCAGGGTCTCGAAGCGCATGCGTTAGACATCCTGCGCACCCAGCAGCAGATCCTCGACTTGCCGGACGACGTGCCCTGGCTGAGCGGCCGCCTGGCCGCCTGCGCCGCGGTGCTGGCCCGCTTCAGCGCCGACGCGCCGGGGCTGCAGCAGGCATTGCAGACGGCGCAGCGCGACGCCAGCGCCGCAGCGTTGCGCGACTGGGCGCGCGCAAGCGGTGTGCTGCAACCGCTGGCGGACGGCGCAGCGGTCAGGCCAGCCGGGGCGGTGGCGCCGTCCGTCCCGGCTCCGGCCGCCGACGGCAGCCCGGACACCCGCTTCGGGCGGCGTGCCGAGGACGCGCCGACCAGCAAGGTGCTCAAGGTCGAGCAGGGCAAGGTCGATTACCTGATGAACCTGATCGGCGAAATGGTGGTGGCGAAAAACGCGCTGCCGTACCTCGCCGACCGCGCCGAGCGCCAGGGCAGCGGCAGGGACCTGGCGCGGGAAATCAAGGCCCAGTACGCGGTGATCAACCGCATCGCCGAGGAAATGCAAGACGCGATCATGCAGGTGCGCATGATGCCGGTGTCGGTGATTTTCCAGCGCTTTCCACGGCTGGTGCGCGACATTGCCCACAAGCTCGGCAAAGAGATCAACCTTCAGCTCGACGGCGAGCAGACCGAGGCCGACAAGAACGTGGTCGAGGCCCTGGCCGATCCGCTGATCCATCTCGTGCGCAACAGCCTGGACCACGGCATCGAGGATCCGCAGCAAAGACGCGCAGCCGGCAAGCCGGAGGCCGGTATGGTACGCATCGTGGCGACGCAGGAGTCGGACCGGGTTCTGATCGAGGTCAGCGACGATGGCCGTGGCATCGACCCCGAACGCGTCAAGCGCAAGGCCTACGAGAAAGGGCTGATCGACGATGCGGCGCTGGCCCGGTTGAGCGATCGGGAAGCGGTCAATCTTGTGTTCGCGGCCGGCTTTTCCACCGCCGAGCAGGTCAGCGACCTGTCCGGGCGCGGCGTCGGCATGGACGTCGTGCGCAGTGCGATGGAGCGCGTAGGCGGCAGCGTGGATCTGCGCAGCACGCTTGGCCAGGGTAGCACGGTGCGGCTGTCGCTGCCGTTGTCGATGGCCGTCTCGCACGTGATGATCATCGAAACCGACGGACAGATCTTCGGCGTGCCGATGGACGCAGTCGAGGAGACGGTTCGCGTGCCGAGCGCCAGGCTGCGGCCGGTGAAGTCGCGCCTGACCACCGTGCTGCGAGAGCGCATCGTGCCGCTTTACGCACTCAACGCCGTGCTCGGACTGGACACTCAACCCAAGCTCAACGACGATGACGAATACGCGGCGCTGATCCTACGTTTAGGCGACGACGCCGTCGGCCTGCTGGTCGACGGTTTCAGGGGCGTCAGCGACGTGATCCTGAAGCCGCTGCCCGGCGAGCTCGGCAAGATCGGCATGTACGCCGGATCGGCGCTGCTCGGCGACGGCTCGGTGCTGATGGTGCTGAACCCGAAGGAGATGTTCCGATGAGCATCGAATACAAGCGAGGCACGGCCTATCTGCGCGACGCGGTCACGGTCGAGGACGCCGAGTCGCTGCTCGAATGGCTGCAGGCGCGCAAGCGGCCCAGGGTCGATCTTGCGGACTGCACCTATCTGCATTGCGCCGATCTTCTGGTGCTGCTGGCACTGCGGCCGGCCATCGTGGCGATGCCACGCGATGCCGAGCTGGCCGGTTGGCTGGCGCCATCGCTGGCAGCGCATTGATCCATGCCCCAGGGAGAAGGAATCGTGGCCAAATCGATACTTGTCGTCGACGATTCGTCCGTCATGTTGATGAGCCTCAAAGAGACGCTGGAACTGGCCGGCTTCCAGGTGCGCACCGCCGCGGACGGCTTGCTGGCCTTCCAGGCCCTGCAGGGCGGACTTCGCCCCGACCTGGTGATCACCGACATCAACATGCCGAACATGGATGGACTGGAGCTGATCAAGAATGCGCGCACCATCCTGCGTTTCACGCCGATCCTGGCGCTGACCACCGAGAGCCAGGCGGCCAAGCGCGATGAGGCCAAGCGCCTGGGCGCGACCGGCTGGCTGGTCAAACCGGTCGCGGGTGCCGATCTGGTGCGCGTGGTGCGGCAAGTCCTGCCGGGAGCCTGACATGAATGTCGCCGAGGACTGGCGCGCTGCGCTGCGCGCCGAACTGGACCAGTTCCCACAATTCATCGAGCTGCTCAGGCACCATCTGGACGACGCCAACCAGAGCACCGAAGCAGGCGCGCTTGAGATCGTCCAGGCGCTGAGCCGGCTGCGTCAGGCCGGCTCCACGATGCTGGGGCAGCTCGCAGAGCAGCACGAACGCGCGACGCACGTCGGCGAAGAGCAGGCGCAGCGCATGGCGCACAACGAGGAATCGGTCAACCGGCTGATCGCCTACGCCGCGCGCCGCATGGCGCAGGTCGTCGACGAGTCCGAACGCATCGAGCGCACGATCGACAGCGTGCGCCAACTGGGGTCGTTCACCGGACGCATCCTGACCATCGCGAAGCAGACCAACATGCTGGCATTGAACGCGGCGATCGAGGCCGCGCGCGCCGGAGATGCCGGGCGCGGCTTCGCAGTCGTTGCTGACGAAGTGCGCAAGCTCGCCGTCGAGACGGCCGCGGTGACCCGGGAGATCGACGGCAAGATCCGCGGCATCGCCGACCAAGTGGCAAAGGATCTGCATGGCCTGGCCCAGGTCAGCCGCAGTGAGGAGGAATCCAAGGTGCTGCACGACGTGGCGACCGACCTCGAGGCGATGAATCATGAATTCAACGATCTCAGCGGCTACTTCCACGAGGTCACGGTGCGCTCGCGCTCCATGGCGCAGAACCTGCACGACGGCATCGCCGAGGTGATGGGAAGCCTGCAGTACCAGGACGTTTCGCGCCAGCAAATCGACCAGGTGAAGAAAGGGCTCGACGAGGTCCGTGGCTTCGTCGCCGCGCTGGGCCAGGCGTGCGACCCGGGCGCCGATGTTCGCCTGCCCGAGGTGCAGGCGAGCCTTGCCGCGCTGCGGCAGGGTTATGTGATGCAGTCGCAGCACGATCGCCACGACCGGACGCTGGGCGCGCAGAGCGTCATCGACACCGACGCCGGCGCTGACGATGCGCGCCCGGCCATCGAGTTGTTCTGACCATGCAGGTGGTCGCGGTGGCGAATCGCAAGGGAGGCACCGGCAAGACCACGGTGTGCGTGAACCTGGCCAGCGAGCTTGCAGCGAGCGGCCAGCGTGTGCTAGTTGTCGATCTCGATACCCAGGGCCACTGCGCCATCGGCCTGGGCGCAGGGCGCGCCGCACCCGGCACGCCAGGCGTGCATCAGGTCCTGGCCAATGGCGCGCCGGCGCTGGGCGCGGTGATCCGCGCCAGTTCGGTGCCAGGCGTCTGGCTGGCGCCGGCCGATACTCATTTCGAACACGGCCGCGTGCACGCGGCCGACGATGCGTTGCGCGCTGCGCTGACCAGCCCCGGCATGGCCGAACGATTCGACGTGGTGCTGATCGACACCCCCCCTTCGCTCGATGCATTGTTGATCGCTGCGCTGAGCGCAGCTGATCGCCTGCTGGTTCCATTTGTGCCACACCCGTTGTCGTTCGACGGCGTGCGCCAGCTTGCGCGGCTGGTTTTCGCGGTGGTGTCGCGCCGCAATCCCGGGCTCAGGATTCTCGGCTTCGTTCCAGTGATGGCGGCCAGCCACGTGCGCCAGCATCGCGCGCTGCAGGCGCAGATCGGACAGGATTTCGGCGCCGCTAGGCTGTTACCACCGGTGCGCATGGATATCCGGCTGGCCGAAGCGTTCGGCGCGGGCCTCCCGGTCCGTCTGTACGCACCGCGCAGTCGCGCCGCGGACGACTTTTCCG
>JAJZEB010000022.1 GCA_021805805.1 Pseudomonadota bacterium
CAGGAGGCCGCGCTGCTGGTCTGGGAGCTCGAGCTGTACGGCATGCCGTCCGACCAGGTCGCGATGCTCGATGGCGGAACCCACGCCTGGATCGCAGCCGGCCTGCCGGTCGACGACGACGCCATCGCTCCGATGAGTTCGGGGCACTGGAAGGCCGCGCCGGCGCGTGCCGGAATGCTCGCCGACGTCGCGCAGGTGCGCGCGGCGCAGCGCGCGCACCGTCCGCTGCTCGATGCGCGGCCGCTGGCGCAGTTCGCCGGACTCGAGCACACGCCGGTGGTTCCGCTCGACGGCCGCCTGGCCGGAGCCACGCCGCTGCCTGCCGAACTGCTGTATCGCAAGAGCGCCGACGGCGCCTGGCATTTCCTCACCGCGGCGCAGTACCGCGAGGTGCTGGCACTGGCGCACGTGCGCATTCCATCGCACCCGATCGTGTACTGCAACACCGGCCAGTACGCCGCCGGCGCCTGGTTCGCGCTCGCGCGCATCCTGCATCGCAGCGACGTGCGCGCGTACCAGGGCGGAATGAACGAATGGGTGGCGCGCGCGCTGCCGGTCGCCGGTCTTTGAGCAAACTGGAGTCCACACCATGACACGCCCTATCACCCGTTGCGTCGCGCTCGTCGCGCTGGCGCTGTGCGTCGCCGGCGCCGCGTCCGCAGCGCAGCGCTCGATGCTCGACGACTTCAGCTTCGACCAGCCGAAGTTCGTCCACGACCTCCCTTTCGCCACGCACGAGCTGGTGCTGCAGGTCAGCAGCGACGACCCGCAGACCTGGAATCTGGCTCTGAACAATGCGAACAACGTGCTGAAGTATTTCGGCGACGACAAGGTCCGCGTGGTCGTCGTCGCGTTCGGCCCGGGTCTGCGCATGTTGCTGAAGAACAGCCCGGTGGCCGCGCGCATCGCATCGCAGGACGGCGAGGGAATCGAGTTCGACGCCTGCCACAAGACCATGGAGGGCATGGCGCGCAAGCTCGGCCACTTGCCGGTGCTGGTGCCGCAGGCGGTCGTCGTACCCGCCGGCCTGGTGCGGGTCATGCAACTGGAAAAAGCAGGCTTCGCCTACGTGCGGCCCTGAGCCCGGCGCCCGATCCGCGGCGCCGAAAACGCTTCCGACGGAACAAATGGTGCCGCTCGACGCGCGCCAATTGGCACCCGCGCGTTGCGTATTTCTGACCTATCCTGCGTACCGCCCCGGGGCCGCGCCTGCGCGCCGCGGGGCTTTTCCGCATCCAACCGGACGACGAGCGATGAGTCAGAATGCCTTTCCATATCTCGCGCGGCTGGCAGCGCGACGCGCATCATGATGCGGCTGCAGCAGGCTTGCGAGGCGCTGGTACGCGACTCGTACTACGAAGCCAGCGCAGACCCGCGCCCGCAGCACCCGCAGCTGCGCGGCAGCGCGCGTGCCGACGTGTGCATCGTCGGCGGCGGCCTTGCCGGACTGTCGGCCGCGCTCGAACTGGCGCAGCGCGGAATGCGGGTGGTGCTGCTGGAGGCGCAGCGCGTCGGCTGGGGCGCATCGGGACGCAACGGCGGCCAGGCGCTGGCCGGCTACGCCAGCGAGATGGAACCTTTCGAACACCAGCTGGGAGCCGACGCTGCGCGCCAGGCCTGGCAGATGTCGTGCGAGGCGCTCGAACTGATGCGCCAGCGAATCGCCGAACACGCGATCGGGTGCGACTGGACCCCCGGTGCGCTGACCGTCGCGGTCACGCCGAAAAAGGCGCGCGCGCTGCGCGCCTGGTACGACGGCATGCGCACGCGCTACGCCGCCGACCACCTGCAGTGGCTCGACCTGCAGGCCACGCGCGAGGCCATCGCCAGCCAGCGCTACTGCGCCGGAGTGCTCGACCCCAGCGGCGGCCACGTCCACCCGCTGAACTACACCCTCGGGCTGGCGCGCGCAGCGGCGCAGGCCGGCGCCACGCTGCACGAGCACAGCGAAGTGGTGCAGGTGCAGCCGGGCGGCGGCGGAGCGCGCGCGCGGGTGCGCACCGCCGAAGGCGACGTCGCATGCGACTGGGTGCTGCTGGCCGGCAACGTCAACCTCGGCGGCCTGGCGCCGACGCTGTCGCGCCGGGTGATGCCGGTGGGCACCTACATCATCGCCACCGAAGCGCTGGGCCGGGAGCGGGCCGACGCTCTGATCGCCAACCGCGCCGCGGTCTGCGACAACCAGTTCGTGCTCGATTACTACCGCGTCAGCGGCGACCACCGCATGCTGTTCGGCGGCCGCGTGAGCTATTCGACCGTGTCGCCGCGCGACCTCGCGGCGACCATGCGCGCCGGCATGCTGCGCGTGTTCCCGCAACTGCACGATGTCGCCGTCACGCACGCCTGGGGCGGCTTCGTCGACATCACGATGAACCGCGCGCCCGACTTCGGCCGCATCGCCCCCGACGTGCTGTACCTGCAGGGGTTCTCGGGCCATGGCCTGGCGTTGACCGGGCTGGCCGGCCGGGTCGCTGCCGAGGCGATCGCCGGCCAGGCGCAGCGCTTCGACCTGTTCGCGCGGCTGCAGCACCGCGCGTTCCCCGGCGGCGACGCGCTGCGCACGCCGGCGCTGGTGCTGGGCATGCTCTGGTACAGGCTGCGCGAACTGTTCTGAAAACGGCGCGGAGTGCCGTGTCGCACGCTGCGTTGGTCTAGTGGTCTTACCGGTTGCGCGAATGGATTCGCGGTGCGATGATTGCGCCGCTTTTGGGTAAAACTGTTTTGCTGGCAGTGCTCGACCCCAACCGGCGGCTTACCCGGATGCAGGGAGCCGCAGGTGGCCCTAGGATCGGCCCAGCCTTCGGGCGCGATCCGCACACAGACGAAGACAAGGAGACCACGATGCAGGACCAGGAGAAATCGGAAGGGATGTTCGGCGAAGTCGATCGCCGCGATTTTCTGAAAGTCGCCGGTGCCGGCGTGGCTGCGCTGCTGGCGCGACCGACGCCGACCTGGGCGGCCAGTGAAACGCCGATCAAGATCGGCATGGTCGATCCCGTCACCAGCACGTTCGCTGCGTTGGGCCAGAGCGAGATCAAGGGCGCCAGGTTCGCCGAAGCCGAGATCAACGCCAAGGGCGGTGTCATGGGCCGTCCGCTGCAGGTGCTGGTCGAGGACAGCGCCGGCAATCCGGGCACCGCGGTCGACAAATCGTCGCGGCTGCTCAGCCAGGACAAGGTCGACTTCCTGATGGGGACCGTGAACTCGGCCGCGTCGCTGGCCGTGTCGCAGTTCGCCAACCAGCACAACAAGCTGTTCCTCTGCACCGGCGGCCACGTCGACAGCCTGACCGGCGCCGAGTGCAAGAGCACGACCTTCCGCACCTGCTCGACGACCTGGATGCTGACCGCGGGAGACTTCGAGACCCTGTTCAAGAAGTTCGGCAAGAAGTGGTACTTCCTGACCACCGACTACGCGTTCGGCAAGTCCGAGCAGACCGACTACACGACCCAGCTGAAGAAGGCCGGAGGCACGGTCGTCGGCGGCGCGCTGGTGCCGGTGGGTGCGACCGACTTCTCCAGCTACCTGATCGACGTCAAGGCCAAGAGCCCGGACGTGCTGTGCCTGCTGCTTGCCGGCAACGATCAGGTCAACTGCATGAAGCAGATCGCTCAGTTCGGCATCAACAAGAGCATCGCCGTCGGCGGCGCGCTGTTCGAACTCGAGCAGGCCGCTGCGCTGCCCGAAGCCGCGCGCTACGGCTGGTGGACGATGGAGTGGTACTGGAACCAGCCGGGCAACAAGCACGTGGCCGACTTCGTCAAACGCTATGCCGCTGCGCACAAGGGCGAGTACCCGACCGCGCGCGTGTGGTTCGGCTATGCGTCGACGCATGCGATCCGGCTGGCGGTCGAGAAGGCGAAGTCGACTGCCACCGCCAAGGTGGTCGCGGCGATGGAAGGGCTCATGCTGCCCCCCGACGTCGCGCTGCAGGCGCACGCCCCGGTGTACCGAGCCGCTGATCACCAGTTGATGATCAGCATGTTCCCGGGTCACGTCAAACAGACTGGCAAATATCCCGATCTGTTCGAAGTTGCCGATATTGTTCCGGGAGCGTCGATCGCTCTGTCGCCGCAGCAGATGGGCTGCAAGCTGCACGGCTGACGACCGCAATCGCGCTGCGCGGAGCCGCCGAACCGGCTCCGCGCGCTGAACGATGCCGGTGTCGCCCACCACCGCCCGCCACGCGCCCGTGCGGCGCGCGCGGCGGGCGTGTGCGCGCCCCTGATTCCGATATCGCGGAGATCCCGCCTTGAACATCGTCCTGGTCTTCAATTTGTTCAACGGGCTGATCACCGGCGCGTTCTACGCGTTGCTGGCGCTCGGCCTTGCCCTGATCCTGGGCCTGAACAACACCATCAACTTCGCGCAGGGCTCGTTCATGGCCCTGGCCGCGTATTTCGCCTACACCCTGGCGCCGCACCTGGGATTCTGGGGCGCGCTGCTTGTCGCACCGCTGCTCGCCGGGGTGCTCGGCCTGGTCGTCGAGGTGCTGCTGGTGCGGCGGCTCTACCGTCGCGATCCGCTGTATTCGCTGCTGCTGACCTTCGGCCTGGCGATGATCATGGAAGACATGATCCGCACCATCTGGGGCCCGGTCGGCGTGCCGCTGGCGATCCCCAGTTCGCTCGGACATCCGTTGAGCAACACCTATTTCTTCCTCACCGGCTACCGGCTGTTCGTCGTCGCAGTGGCGCTGGTCGGCACCGCAGCACTGTTCGCCGTGCTTCGCTTCACGCGGCTGGGAGTTCGCATCCGCGCCGGCAACGCAGACCTGGAGACGGTCTCGGCGATGGGCGTCAACATCTACCTGCTGCGGACCGCGAACTTCGTCATCGGCATCGTGTTCGCGGGAATCGCCGGAATCCTCGCCGCCGGCCAGCTCGGGCTCGATCCGACGATGGGCGACGGACTTCTGATGCCGGCATTCGTCGCAATCGTCGTCGGCGGCGTCGGCTCGCTGCTCGGCTCGCTGCTCGGCGGACTGCTGATCGGCGTCGCAGCCGGGCTGACCACCGCGTTCTATCCGGCCGCCAGCGAGGCGGTGATCTATCTCATCATGGGGCTGATGCTGGTCGTGCGCCCGCGCGGCCTGATGGGCCAGGAGGGCCTGCTCGAATGAAATCCGAACTGACCAACGCGCTGCGCGCGCCGGCCGGCACGGCCGGCGCCCAGGCCCGCAGCTGGCGCTCAACCGCCGTGCTCGGCCTGCTGCTGGTCACCGCTCCGGCTTGGCTGCACTACGTCGGCGGCTACAACGACATCGCGTCGCGGGTCCTGATCTACGGCCTGGCCGCGATGGGACTGAACCTGCTGCTCGGATTCACCGGCGGGTTGTCGTTCGGCCACGCCGCGTACTTCGGCCTGGGCTCGTACGGCGTCGGCCTGCTGCTGAGGTACGGACCGCAGAGCGTGCCGCTTGCGCTGCTGTGCGGCACCCTGCTCGGCGGCCTCGCCGCCACCGTGCTGGCGCCGATCGTCGTGCGCCGGCGAGGAATCTACTTCGCGATGATCACCATCGCGATCGGGCAGCTGTTCTATTTCATCGCCATCCGCTGGTCGTCGCTGACCGGCGGCTACGACGGACTGACCGGCTTCAAGCGCCACCCGATCGACCTGCTCCCCGGAGTGCACTGGACGCTGGGCTCGACCGGCTTTTACTACCTGGTGCTGCTGTGCTTCGCGCTCGGTGCCGCGGTGCTGTGGGTGGTGCTGAATTCGCCGCTCGGACACACCTTCGTCGCTGTGCGCGAGAACCACAAGCGCCTGACTTTCCTCGGCGTCAAGGTCCAGCGCTACGCCGCAGTGTCGTTCGCGATCTCGGGTTTCATCGTCGCACTGGCAGGCGGCCTCAACGCGTTGCTCGACAACTTCACGTCGCCGAACAGCATGGCCAACTCGCTTTCCGGCGACCTGGTGATCATCGCCGTGCTCGGCGGCATGCGCAGCTTCTGGGGGCCGTTCGTCGGTGCGGCGATCTTCGTGCTGGTGCGCGATTACGCCAGCAACGTGACGCAGAACTGGATGTCGGTGATCGGCCTGATCTTCGTGCTCTCGGTGATGTTCTTCCCGATGGGGCTGATGGGATTCCTGCAGCACAGGAGCAAGAAGCAATGACCAGCCTGCTCAAACTCGACAATGTGTCGCGCCGCTTCGGCGCACTGCAGGCGCTGACCGACATCTCGATCGACGTCGCGCCGGGCGAGCTGCGCGCGGTGATCGGGCCCAACGGCGCCGGCAAGACCACGCTGTTCAACCTGATCAGCGGCTTCTTCCCGCCGAGCAGCGGGGAGATCGTTTTCAATGGCCAGCACATCTCGCGGGTCAACCCGGCCGAACTGGTCAAGCGCGGCATCATCCGCACCTTCCAGATCACCGAGATCTTCCTGTCGCTGACGGTCTACGAAAACCTGCGCATCGCCGCCGAGGTCGCCATGGGCGTGAGCCACCGTCCGTGGATGAGCCGCGCGCTGCGCGCACGCATCGACGAGCGCGCGCAGGAGCTGATGGACATGGTCGGCATCGCAGCCAAGGCCCACCGCGTCGCCGGAGAGCTCTCGCACGGAGACCAGCGCGTGGTCGAGATCGGCATCGCGCTGTCGCGGCACCCGACGCTGCTGCTGCTCGACGAGCCCACCGCGGGAATGGGCGACGAGGAAACGCAGAACATGACCGCGCTGATCCGCCGCCTGAACAAGGACCGGCAGATCACGACCCTGTTCGTCGAACACGACATGGAAATCGTCTTCGGCATCGCCGATCGCATCACCGTGCTCGACAACGGCCACATGCTCGCCGAAGGCACCGCGCACGAGATCGCCAACAACCCGAAGGTTCAGGCCGCCTATCTCGGCCAGGCCGCTTGAGGAGAGCCGCATGAGCCTCGTTCTCGAAGTCGACAAGATCCATACCTTCTACGGCAAGAGCCATATCCTCGACGGCGTGTCGCTGAGCGTCGGCGAAGGCGAGCTGGTCGCGCTGCTCGGGCGCAACGGCGCCGGCAAGACGACGACCATGCGCTCGGTGATGGGGCTGACGCCGCCGCGCCAGGGCAGCATCCGGCTGTTCGGCAAGGACATGACGGGGGCGTCGCCGCACCAGATGGCTGCCGCCGGCGTGGGCTACGTTCCTGAGGGGCGCAAGATCTTCGGTCACCTTTCGGTGCACGAAAACCTGTTGGTGGCGCGCGAAACCAAGGGCCCTTGGGACATCGACAAGGTCTATCAGCTGTTCCCGCGGCTGCACGAGCGCCGCACCAGCAAGGGTGGACGGCTTTCGGGCGGCGAGCAGGAAATGCTGGCGATCGCTCGCGCGCTGCTGCTCAACCCCAGGCTGCTGATCCTCGACGAGCCGTCGCAGGGGCTGGCGCCGATCATCGTGCAGGAGGTCATGCGCACCATCGCGCGCATGAAGGCCGACGGCATCGCGGTGCTGCTGGTCGAGCAGAACGCGTACCTGGCGCTGCAGCTGGCCGACCGCGCCTACGTGCTCGGCGAAGGCGAGGTGGTGTTCGAGGGCGCGGGCAGCGAGCTGCTGGCCGATACCGAACGCATGCAGCAACTCGCCGGCGTGTCGCACGCGGCGTGAGGCCGGCCGCGCCGCGGCCTCACGGCAGCGCCTGCAGCAGCAGCTCGCACAGCCGCTTCGCCCACGGCGCGACGCGCTCGGTGGGAACGTACGCGTAGGCGACGATCAGCCCGCGGCGGGCGGGTCCGTCGACGTAATAGCGCGACAGCGGGCGCACGCTGATGCCGTGCACCGCGAGCTGCGCGGCGACGATCTCGTCGTCGACCGCCGCGTCGCTGCCCTCGAACAGCAGGCACAGGTGCAGGCCCGAGTCCTGCCCCGAGATCCGCACCCGCGCACCGAGCGTCTGCTGGATGCGGCGCGACAACTCGTCTCGCCGCGCCTGGTACGCCACGCGCAGGCGCCGGATCAGGGTGTTGAAATGCCCTTCGTTGATGAAGTCGGTCAAAGCCGCCTGCAACATCAGCTGCCCCGGCCGGTACAGGTCGTACAGGCCCCGGTCGAAGGCGTCGACGAGATCCACCGGAACCACCAGATAGCCGAGCCTGATTCCGGGGTACATGACCTTGGAGAAGGTCCCCGAATACAGCACCTGGGCGTCCTCGTCGAGGCCCTGCAGACTCGCGTACGGCCTGCCGCCATAGCGGAACTCGCTGTCGTAGTCGTCCTCGAAAATCCAGCAGCGCCGGCGCGCGGCGAACTCCAGCAGCGCGCGCCGGCGTTGCAGGCTCATGACGTGGCCCAGCGGGTACTGGTGCGACGGCGTCACGTAGATCAGCCGCGGCGCCGCCTGCCAGTCGGTCGGCAGCGGCGCGATTCCCTCGGCGTCGACCGCGACCGCGTGCAGCCGCAGCCCGGCCGCGAGCAGCGCCGCGCGCGCACCCCAGTAGCACGGATTCTCGACCCAGGCCATGTCGCCGTGGTCGGTCAGCAGCCGCGCGGCGAGGTCGATCGCCTGCTGCGTGCCCGCGGTGATGAACACCTGCTCGGGCGTCACGCGCACCGAACGCGACAGCGTCAGGTAGTGGGCGATCGCGCTGCGCAACGGCATGTGGCCACCGCGCTGGCCGTAGTCGAGCAGATCGCGATCGAGGGTGCGCCAGTACTTGGCCTGCAGCTTGTGCCAGAGCTGGATCGGGAACTCGCTGTAGTCGGCGCTGCCCGGAGCGAACGGCTGCACTTCCAGGCGCTCGGCGCCCGAGCTGCGCGTCAGCAGCGAACCGCGCCGCGACAGGTTGCGCGGATTGCGCTGCGGCGCCGCGGCGCGCGCGGGAGTCAATGGCCGCTGGTCGGGCAGGGCCGCAGAGACGAACGTACCGCTGCCCTGCTGCGCGGTCAGGTACCCCTCGGCGGCGAGCTGGCCGATCGCCGACATCACGGTGTTGCGCGACAGATCGAGGTCGCGCGCCAGATCGCGCGTCGACGGCAACCGGGTACCCGCGGTCAGCTTGCCGGCAAGAATGGTGCCGCGCAGCGTGTGGTACAAGCGTCGGTTCAGCGGCGCCTTCTGCTGCGGGCTGTCGGCCCGATGCAGCTCGGTCAGCAGCAGCTCGGCAAGATCGCAGGAACGCATTCGAGATTTCGCAGGTAATTGGTCAAATCAGCAGGGCACTTAGTGCCGGATCAATGAAAACGCGAGTCAAACCTGACAATAAGCTTAATTGGCCCTGTCGCAAAAGCCTAGAGTGGAACTATCGGGGGTGCCACTGTTCGCGTATCTTCAACCCAACAGCTCGCGCTAACTAGTGGAAAACCCTAGATTTTCGGACAGCGCGAAGCCTCGTGACCGATCATGACAACCGATTCCGACCTGCCGCTGGTGGCCGTTTCCACCGACCTCAAGGACCTTTCCGGCCACCCGACCTACGCGGTGGCGCAGAAGTACGCCGACCCGGTGCTCGACCTGTCGCGCTGCCTGCCGCTGCTGCTGCCTGCGTACGGCGCCAGGCTTCCGGTCGAAGCGCTGCTGGCGCGCATCGATGGCCTGGTGCTGACCGGCTCGCCATCGAACATCGAACCGCACCATTACGGAGAAACGCTGGCCAACCCGGATTCGCCGGCGGATCCGGCGCGCGATGCGACGACGCTCCCGCTGGTGCGCGCAGCGCTGCGCCACGGCGTACCGGTGCTCGGCATCTGCCGCGGCTTCCAGGAGATCAACGTCGCGCTCGGAGGCACCTTGCTGCAGCAGGTGCACCGTACTCCGGGCTACCACGACCACCGCGAAGCCGACGGCGGCGACATCGAAACCCAGTATGGCCCGGCACATCCGGTACGCGCGGTTCGCGGGTCGCGCATCGAGCGCATCGTCGGCGCGCCCGAATGGACCGTCAACAGCCTGCACGGCCAGGGAATCCGGCGCCTGGCCGGCGAACTGGTCGCCGAGGCGCATGCGCCCGACGGACTGGTCGAGGCCTACAGCCATCGCGACGCGGACAGCTTCCTGCTCGCCGTGCAATGGCACCCGGAATGGCGCGCGGCGAGCAATCCCGTGTCGCGCGCCCTGTTCGCCGCGTTCGGCGACGCATGCCGCGCGCGTTGCGCTGCGCGCGTTGCGCTGCGCGCGCCGGAAGCCACCTGACAGCACCGCGCCGACGCCTGCCCGGCACGACGCGGACCACGCGACCATCACGAACTCATGAATTCCATGGACCAACGCACCCAGTGGGGCTTCAACGATCTCGAACGTTGGCTCAATGAACGCCGCATCACCGAAATCGAGTGTCTGGTTCCCGACCTGACCGGAGTGGCGCGCGGCAAAATCCTGCCGCGCAGCAAATTCACCGAAGACCGCGGCATGCGACTTCCCGAGAGCATCATCGGCCTGACCGTGACCGGCAACTGGCCCGAGGACGAGCGCATCGACGCGCTGATCGCCGACACCGACCGCGACATGAACCTGGTGCCCGATCCGTCGACCGTGCGCCTGGTGCCGTGGGCCACCGATCCGACGGCGCAGGTCATCCACGACTGCTATTTCCGCGACGGACAACCGGTCGACTACGCGCCGCGCACGGTGCTGAAGAACGTGCTCAAGCTGTACGCCGAGCGCGGCTGGGAAGCGGTGGTGGCGCCCGAACTCGAGTTCTACCTGGTCGACAAGAACACCGACCCCGACCAGCCGCTGCGCCCTCCGGTGGGCCGCAGCGGCCGCGCCGAGACCTCGCGCCAGCACTACAGCATCGACGCGGTCAACGAGTTCGACCCGCTGTTCGAGGACATCTACGACTACTGCGACGCGATGGACCTCGACGTCGACACCCTGATCCACGAAGTCGGCGCCGGGCAGATGGAAATCAACTTCCTGCACGGCCACCCGCTGGAACTCGCCGACAAGGTCTTCTTCTTCAAGCGCACCCTGCGCGAGGCTGCTCTGCGGCACAACATGTTCGCCACCTTCATGGCCAAGCCGATGGCCGGCGAACCGGGCAGCGCGATGCACGTGCACCAGAGCATTGTCGATCGAAAGACCGGGCGCAATATCTTCAGCAACGAAGACGGCACCGCTTCGGCCGCGTTCAGCCACTACATCGGCGGCCTGCAGAAATACATTCCCCACGTCATGGCGCTGTTCGCTCCATACGTCAACTCGTATCGCCGGCTGGTCGCCAACACCGCGGCGCCGACCAATGTCGAATGGGGCGGCGACAACCGCACCGTGGGAATTCGCGTGCCCAATGCGAACGCGGAAAACCGGCGCATGGAAAACCGCGTCATCGGCGCCGACGCCAACCCCTACGTCGCGCTGGCCGCCAGTCTGGCCTGCGGCTACCTGGGGATGGTCAACGACATCGAACCCCTGCCCGAAATGAAGGGCAATGCTTACAACCGTCCGAACGCGATCCCGCTGCCGCAAAGCCTGTCCGAATCGGTGCGCATGCTCGACGAGGTGCCCGAACTCGAACAGGTTCTCGGTCGTCGCTTCTGCGGCATCTACAAGGCCGTCAAGATGAGCGAGTACGCCGAGTTCATGAAGGTGATCAGCCCCTGGGAACGCGAGCACCTTCTGCTGCACGTCTGATCCTGTGTCTCACCCGAGTATCGCCATGTCCAGCCAAGCCGAATTCGACACCGCCGCGCTGCGCGCGCTCGACGCCGCGCACCACCTGCACCCCTTCAGCGACACCAAGGACCTGAATGCCACCGGAGTGCGCGTCATCGTGCGCGGCGACGGCGTGCGCATCTGGGATTCCGACGGCAACGAGATCATCGACGGCATGTCGGGACTGTGGTGCGTGAATCTGGGATACGGCCGCGACGACCTGGTCGACGCGGCCACCGCGCAGATGCGCCAGCTGCCGTTCTACAACGCGTTCTTCAAGACCACGACGGCGCCAGCAGTGCAACTCGGCGCGCTGCTCGCCGAAGTCGCGCCGGACGGTTTCAACCACGTGTTCTTCACCAACTCGGGGTCCGAAGGCAACGACACCGTGATCAGGCTGGTTCGCCGCTACTGGGACCTGCTCGGCCAGCCGCAGCGCAAGACCATCATCAGCCGGCACAACGCGTACCACGGCAGCACCATGGCCGCGGCGTCGCTCGGCGGCATGGCAGGCATGCATGCGCAGGGCGACCTGCCGATCCCGGGAATTACCCACATCGACCAGCCGTACCAGCTGCAGCACGGCCGCGACGGCGAGAGCGAGCACGACTTCGGCCTGCGTGCTGCCGGCTGGCTCGAAGCGAAGATCCTCGAACTCGGCGCCGACAAGGTCGCCGCGTTCATCGGCGAGCCGGTGCAGGGCGCCGGCGGCGTCATCATCCCGCCTGCCAGCTACTGGCCCGAGATCCAGCGCATCTGCGACAAGCACGGAGTTCTGCTGGTGTCCGACGAGGTCATCTGCGGTTTCGGCCGCCTGGGAACCTGGTTCGGCTGCCAGCACCCGCGCATCGGCACGCGCCCTGACCTGATCACCTTCGCCAAGGGCGTGACCTCGGGCTACCTGCCGCTGGGCGGAGTGCTGGTCGGCGACCGCCTGGCGCAGGTGCTGATCGAGCGCGGCGGCGACTTCAACCACGGATTCACCTACTCAGGGCACCCGACCTGCTGCGCGGTGGCGATGGCCAACGTGCGTGCACTGCGCGACGAAGGCGTGATCGAGCGCGTGGCCAGCGCCACGGCGCCGTACCTGGCCGAGCGTTTCGCCTCGCTGAACGATCACCCGCTGGTCGGCGATGCACAGGCGCTGGGCATGGTCGCCGGATTGGTGCTGTACCGGGACAAGGCCGCGCGGCGCCATTTCGACCCCGCGCTGGGGATCGGTTATCGCTGCCGCGACAACTGTTTCAAGAACGGCGTCGTGATGCGCGCAGTCGAGGAGCGGATGATCATCGCGCCGCCGCTGGTCATCACCCACGCCGAGATCGACCAGATGATCGATCGAATCAGGGCAAGTCTGGACGACACATTGGCTGGTTTGAGACAAGACGGACTGATATAAACCCGGTCTATGACAAGGGAGCGACGACCCGTCGGCGCGATGGGTCAGGGAACTTGGCATTGAAATTGCATAGATTCAGCGGTCTTTTTCCACCTCACTGCTCTTCGGGGATTTCACATGCATAAACGATCATCCTTCGCCGGAAAACTGATTTCGACGATCGCGCTCAGCGCCGCGACTCTCGGTTTCGCGCCGGCTCACGCCAGCGGCGTGGTGAACATGTACAACTGGTCGGACTACATCGCGCCGACCACGGTGCCGGGCTTCGAGAAAGCCACCGGCATCAAGATGCGCTACGACACCTTCGATTCGAACGAAACCCTGTTCGCGAAAATGGTCGCCGGCGATACCGGCTACGACATCGTCGTGCCATCGTCGAACTGGGCCGCGATCGACATCAAGGGGGGCCTGCTGCACCCGCTGAACAAGTCGAAAATTCCGAACTACAAGAATCTCGACCCGAACCTGATGAAACTGCTGGCCGCGGTCGACCCGGGCAACAAGTACATCATTCCGTGGATGTGGGGCTATACGACCGTCGGCATCAACGTCGACAAGGTCAAGCAGGCGCTGGGCAGCACGCCGATGCCGGCCAATCCTTGGGCGCTGCTGTTCGACCCGACCTACGCGAACAAGCTGAAGTCGTGCGGAATCTCGTTCCTCGATTCGGGTGACGACATCATGGAAGCGGCGTTCACCTACCTGGGAATTCCGCAAAGCAGCAACAGCCCGGCCGATTTCGAAAAGGCCTGGGCGATGCTGCAGAAAATCCGCGGCGACGTCAGCGAATTCTCGTCGTCGGGCTACATCAACGACATGGCCGGAGGCTCGATCTGTGCCGCGCTGGGCTGGTCGGGCGACATGGGCATTTCCGCGACGCGGGCCAAGGAAGCGCACAACGGCCAGCACATCGAGGTGTTCCCGCCGACCCACGGCGCGGTGATCTTCATCGACACCATGGCGATTCCGGCCGACGCGAAGAACATCGACAACGCGTACAAGTTCATCAACTACCGGCTGCAACCGCAGGTCTGCGGCGCCGACACCAATACCGTGTCGTACGCCAACCCGGTTCCTGCGTCGCTGCCGTACGTGAAGGCTTCGGTCAAGGACAACGATTACGTCTACCTCAAGCCCGACATGATGGCCAAACTGCGTCCGCCGAAGGTCTACACCAACTCGGAGCGCCGCCTGGTCACCCGCTTGTACACCAAGTTCAAGACCGGCCTGTAATCGCCCCTGCCGCCCGCGCGCATCGCGCGGGCGGCCCGAACGAGTTCCGCATACCCGCATCATGGCGCAACCCAGCAGCAACGGATCGTCGAACCCGACTCCCGCATTCCTGACCATCGACGGCGTGACCAAGCGCTTCGGCGAGGTGATCGCGGTCGACACCATCGAACTCGACATCGCGCAAGGCGAGATCTTCGCCCTGCTCGGATCTTCGGGCTGCGGCAAATCGACGCTGCTGCGCATGCTCGCCGGCTTCGAGACGCCGAGCAGCGGCCGGGTGCTGCTGGCCGGCCAGGACATCACCGACCTGCCGCCGTACGAGCGCCCGATCAACATGATGTTCCAGTCGTACGCGCTCTTTCCGCACCTGACTGTCTACGACAACGTCGCATTCGGCCTGCGCCGCGACGGCATGGACAAGGCGGCGATCGCGCAGCGCGTGGCCGAAATGCTCGCGCTGGTGCAGCTGACGCCTTACGCCAAGCGCAAGCCGCACCAGCTCTCGGGCGGCCAGCAGCAGCGGGTCGCGCTCGCGCGCAGCCTGGCCAAGCGGCCCAAGCTGCTGCTGCTCGACGAACCGCTGGCCGCGCTGGACAAGAAGCTGCGCGAACGGACCCAGCTCGAACTGGTCAGCATCCTGCGCCAGGTCGGCGTGACCTGCGTCATGGTCACCCACGACCAGGAAGAGGCGATGACCATGGCCGACCGCATCGCGGTGATGCGCGACGGCCGCTTCCTGCAGCTGGGAACTCCCGGCGAAATCTACGAACACCCGCAGACTCGCTTCGTCGCCGATTTCATCGGCAACGTCAACCTGTTCGAAGGCCGCCTGGTCGTCGACGAGGCCGACCACTGCGCAATCCTCTGCGACGAAGGCCTGTTCCACATCGGCCACGGCATCAGCGGAACCCTGGGCGGCGAGTTCGGCGTCGCGCTGCGCCCGGAGAAGATCGGCATCGAACTCGGCCGCCGCGAGCCGGGCGCGAACCTGATCGCAGGCACCGTCGCCGGGCGCTCGTACATGGGCAGCTACACCGCGTACGAGGTCGACATCGCCGGGTCGCGCCGCGTGCGCGTGACGGTGTCGAACGCCGACCGCCACGCCGACCCGTTCGCCAACGGCGCCGAGGTCATGCTGAGCTGGGCCGACACCGCGCCCGTGGTCATCGCCGACTGACGCGGAGACAGCAGCCATGGCCGAGTCGTCCCCCCGCCGCCTGCGCCGCCCCAACTGGGGACGGCTGACCGTCATCGGCGTGCCGCAGCTGTGGCTGCTGGCGTTCCTGCTGGTGCCTTTCGTCATCCTGCTGAAAATCAGCTTGTCGGAAAGCAACGCGCTGGGAATCGGCTTCAACCCGCTCATGTCGTGGGCCAACGACAGCCTGGTGTTCAAGCTGAAGTTCACCGCCTACCTGGCGCTGGTCCGCGACCACCTGTACGTCGTCACGTACCTGTCGTCGATCTGGTACGCCGCGCTGACCACGTTGCTGTGCCTGGTGATCGGCTACCCGTTCTCGTACTTCATGGCGCGCGCGCGGCCGACGCTTCGCCCGGCGCTGCTGATGCTGGTCATGCTGCCGTTCTGGACCTCGTTCCTGATCCGCATCTACGCCTGGAAGAACCTGCTCGACCTCAACGGCCTGATCAACCAGTTCCTTCTCTGGGCCGGAATCATCCACACCCCGCTGCGGATGATGTTCACTGAGTTCTCGTTCATGATCGGCATGGTCTACGGCTACATCCCGTTCATGATCCTCCCGCTGTACGCGACGCTGGTCAAGATGGATCTGCGGCTGATCGAAGCCGCGGCCGATCTCGGCTCCACGCCGCTGAAGACCTTCTGGCTGGTCACCGTGCCGCTGTCGCGCTCGGGGATCATCGCCGGCTCGCTGCTGGTGTTCATCCCGGCGGTCGGCGAATACGTGATCCCGGAACTGCTCGCCGGCCCGTCGACGCTGAACATCGGCCGAGTGATGTGGAACGAATTCTTCGACAACCTCGACTGGCAGCGGGCGTCGGCAGTGGCGATCGTCATGATCCTGCTGATCCTGGCGCCGATCGCGATGTTCAACAAATACCAGACCCGAAGCATGGAGACCTCGCGATGAAGCGCCGCGCATTGCTGCCGGCGGCGTGGATGGCGCTGGTCTACTTTTTCCTCTACCTGCCGATCGTCGTCCTCGTCGTCTATTCGTTCAACAACTCGCGGATGGTCACGATCTGGGGCGGCTGGACGTTCAAGTGGTACGGCGCGATCGTGCACGACAGCGAGGTCATCAACGGCCTGCTGCTGTCGCTGAAGGTCGCGCTGGCCACCGCGTGCAGCTCGGTGGTGCTGGGCACGCTGGCGGCGTTCGCGCTGTCGCGCTACCGCCGCTTCAAAGGCAAGAGCCTGCTGAACTTCATGATCAACATCCCGCTGGTGATGCCCACCGTGGTCATCGCGCTGGCGCTGCTGATGTTCTTCGTCACCATGCAGAAGGCGCTGGGCTGGCCGCAGAAGGGCTTCTTCACCATTTTCATCGGCCATACCGTGATGTGCATTTCGTACGCGGCTGTGGTCATCGAGTCGCGGCTGAAGGAAATGGACCAGTCGATCGAGGAAGCGGCGATGGACCTCGGTGCGCGCCCGTTCCAGGTCTTCATGCTGGTCACCCTGCCGTCGATCTCGCAGGCGCTGGTCTCGGCCTGGCTGCTCGCGTTCTCGCTGTCGCTCGACGAGGTCGTGATCTCGGCCTTCCTGTCCGGCCCCGGCGCCACCACGCTGCCGGTGGTGATCTTCTCGCGGGCGCGCCTCGGACTGAACCCGACCATCAACGTGGTCGGCGCGATCACCGTCTATCTGGTCGTTGTCGCGGTCGCCGTCAGCAGCGTGCTGATGGCCCGGCGCGAGCGCAGACGCGCGCTGGAAAGCGCCGCGGCGTTGCGGCAGGAAGTCGAGTTCCACCCCGGCGTGCACGCCGGCGACACAGGAACCGTGTTGTCCTAGCTGATTTCGCTTTTCAGCCCTTGATGTACCCGCCCCAGGAGGATTTCCATGCGTAAAACGATGCACAAAAGGTACAGTCTCTCGGTACTGGCGCTCAGCCTCGGCTTCGCGCCGGTGATGGCGCGCGCCGACACCAACGCCCAGATCCTGAAGGAACTCAAGGCCCTGCAAGCCCAGGTGCGGCAGCTCGAGGCCAAGGTTCAGGCGCAGGACGCGCAGATCCACGCGCAAGGCGCCGCGGTGCAGGCGCAAGACACCGCGATCAAGGCGCAGCAGGGCCAGATCGCCGACGCGGCGGCCAATGCCAACGATGCATCGACCCAGGCCGACCACAACGCGGTGCAGATCATCGGGCTGAAGGGCGCCGCCAAGCGCACTGGCATGGACGGCATGACGGTGACCGGATCGATCGCGCCGGCGTACGTCTACAACCAGGATCTGCAGAGTTCGTCGTTCGTGTTCCTGAACCGCTCGAACGGATCGCCCGGCGGATCGACGATCTACAACTACGACAACTCGAGCTTCGGCCAGGCCAATATCCAGTTCCAGAAGGTGATGAGCGACGGCACCAAGTGGACCCTGAACCTGGTGCCCGACCGCGGCGCCGGCGCGATCACCAACGGCAGCTCGATCATCAACGAGGCCTCGGTGTCGATGCCGATCAACGGCGACCAGAGCACCCGACTGATCGCCGGCCAGATCCCGGACTGGGAAGGCTACGAATACGTGTTCGACAACCAGACCTACGCGGTCACGCACAACCTGCTGTTCGACTTCACCGAATTGTCGGCATATACCGGCGCTGGAGTCGACATCACGCGCGGATCGTGGGAGTGGAAGGCACTGCTTGGCAACATGAATTCGCCGCGTTACTACTACACGATGAACGCAAACACCGTGCCCAGCGGCGGCCGCGCTCCCGGCGCGGTGTTCCGCGTCGACTACTCGCCGTCGTCTTACGACAACGCCGATATCGGCGCCTGGGCGATGATCGGCAAGTTGCCGAACGCGACCACCGTGGCGAACGCCTCTGGCGTGTCGGGAGGTACCTCTTCGGTGCAGATGTTCGAACTCGACGCGTACATGACCCACGCCGCATGGGGCTACTATGGACAGGTCGGCTTCGGCAAGCAGGCCGGGGCCGCGTACAACGGCGGCGACGCGAAATGGTGGGGCCTGTCGGGAACGCTGACCTATAACTTCACGCCACGTTTGCTCGGCTTCGCCCGCGCCGACTACCTGAACGATTCGGCCAACGGTGGCGGACTGGTCGGCGGCGTCAACGGGTCGGATCTCGCGAACGGAACCGACAATGGATTCGGCCCCAGTCTGGCGACTTGCGACGCGACCGGTGCCAACTGCAGCGGCAACGGCGCCAATCGCTACGCGCTTTCGTTCGGCACCGACTATCAGATCTCGAAGTCGACCAAGCTCAAACTCGAGTATCGCCACGACGGATCGAACCTGCCCACATTCATCAATGTGTCGAACGGTTCGTACAAGAAGAGCAACAACCTGCTCGCCGCGGGCCTGGCCGTCAGCTTCTGATCGTGTGACCGGCGCGGCGCGGGGAACCCGCGCCGCGCATCGGCCGGGCGGCTGGTGCCGCCCGGCCGCTTTCTTTGTCCCCCGTCGTGGAGGCAAGCGATGCCTGCAATCGTGACTTTCGACGCCGAAGTCGATCCCGAGGCGTTCACGCCCGACCCGGCGCGGGTGCTGCGCGGCGATCCGCGCCAACTGAGCTGGAACCATCACACCGACGCCAGCGGCCAGTTCTGCGCCGGAGTCTGGCAAGGCGAGCCCGGCGCCTGGCGCGTACGCTACGCCATCGGCGAGGAGGAATTCTGCGTGCTGCTCGAAGGCGAGGTCACGCTGAGCGGCGACGACGGACGCAGCGTGCGGCTGCACGCCGGCGATGCCTTCGTCGTCCCCGGCGGCTTCGAGGGCATCTGGGAGAATCACACGCGGGTGCTCAAGCACTACGCGATCATGACGCTGCGCGCTTCCGATGACGCGACGCGCGGCACGCAACCACGGGAGATTTCAGCATGACTGCTCAGCAACCCCATGGCCTGTGGCACGGCCGCGCCGCCGATCTGCTGGCGCGCGGAATCGACGGCCGCATGGTCATCGACGGCCACCGCTACAACGCCACCGACGGCGACCTGTTCGACTGCGTCTCGCCGATCGACGGCCGGGTCATCGCGCGCGTTGCGCGCGGCAAGCAGGCCGACATCGACCGCGCGGTGCAGTCGGCGCGCGCCGCGTTCGCCGACCGACGCTGGGCCGGAATGCCGCCGGCGGCGCGCAAGAAGGTGATGCTGGCGTTCGCCGAAAGGATCCGCGGCGCTCGCGACGAACTCGCGCTGCTCGAAACGCTCGACATGGGCAAGCCGATCAGGAACGCGCTCAGCGCCGACGTCCCCGGTTCGGCACGCTGCATCCAGTGGTATGGCGAGGCGGTCGACAAGATCTACGACGAAATCGCGCCGACCGGCGCGGGCGCGCTGGCGCTGATCACCCGCGAGCCGGTCGGCGTGGTCGGCGCCATCGTGCCGTGGAACTACCCCATGCTGATGGCGTCGTGGAAACTCGGCCCGGCGCTGGCCGCAGGCAACAGCGTGGTGCTGAAGCCGTCGGAGAAGTCGCCGCTGACCGCGCTGCGGCTTGCCGAGCTGGCGCTCGAGGCCGGGCTGCCCGAAGGCGTGTTCAACGTCGTCCCCGGATTCGGCCACGAGGCCGGCGAGGCGCTGGCACTGCACATGGACGTCGACGCCATCGGCTTCACCGGATCGACGCGCACCGGCCGGCGCATGCTCGACTACGCCAGCCGCAGCAACCTCAAGCGCGTGTACAACGAACTCGGCGGCAAGTCGGCCAATGTCGTGTTCGCCGATTTCGACGATCTGGAGCGCGCCGCGCGCACCGCGGTCGACAGCATGTTCTACAACCAGGGCGAGAGCTGCAACGCGCCGTCGCGGTTGCTGGTGCAGGAAGACGTGGCCGACGCGTTCGTGCAACGACTGGCCGCGCTGGCCCCGGCGTACCACCCGGCCGACCCGCTCGACCCCGGAACCACGCTGGGCGCGCTGGTCGACGAGACGCAGACGCGCACCGTGATGGGCTACATCCAGGCCGGAATCGACGAAGGCGCGCACTGCGTCACCGGAGGCTGCCGCGCGCTCGAGGACAGCGGCGGCCAGTACGTCGCGCCGACCGTGTTCGACGCCGTGCGCAACGATATGAAGATCGCGCGCGAGGAGATCTTCGGCCCGGTGCTGTCGGTGATCCGCTTCAAGACCGAGGCCGAAGCGGTGGCGCTGGCCAACGACAGCGCCTACGGGCTGCACGCCGCGGTCTGGAGCAGCAACCTGGACCGCGCGGTGCGGGTGTCGCGCGCGCTGCACGCCGGAACGGTGCACGTGAACCAGTACGACGAGGACGACATCACGGTGCCGTTCGGCGGCGTCAAGCAGTCGGGCAACGGGCGCGACAAGTCGCTGCACGCCTTCGACAAGTACACCGAGCTGAAGACGACCTGGATGCGCATCGGCTGACGCGCCGGATCAAGCCCCGCCGCGCAGCGGGGATCGCGCTGCGACGCCGGCCGCGCTACGATCGGTCGCGGAGGTGGCGGCACATGGCGGATCCGGCCTCGTTTGCAGCAGGGCGTGTGCGCGGCGGCGTGTTCGTCGACCCGGCGTGCGAGCTTGCCTGCGTGGCCGCGAACTGGCCGATGGTCTCGGCGCGACTGCGCGAGCTGGCGCTGTACGGTGGCGCCAGCCTGCTGCTGCTGAGCCTGGTCGATCTGGCGCTGCTCGGCGCCACTCCGGTCTGGGGCGCGCTGCTCGCGGCGCGGATCGCAGTCGCAGCAGCGGCGCTGGCGCTGTGGCACGCGGCGCGCGGCGGCGTTCCGTCGCGGCTGTCGCGGCTTCGCGGCACCCTGCTGGCGTTCGAGGCGCTGGCCGCCGCGCTGATGCTGGCCGACTCCGCGCTGCTGCCGCTGCCGGCGGTCGACACCGCGATCGGTGCCCTGACCATGCTCGTCGCGCTGTACACCTTCGCGCCGCTGCTGACCCCGACCGCGCTGTGGATCGGCCCGGCACTCACGCTCGGCTTCGTCGGCCTTCTGCTGCGCGATGCCGCCTACGCGCCGCCGGCATGGGCCGCCGCGCTGCTGCTGCTGGCGCTGGCGAATCTCGGCGGCTGGCGGATCGCGCTGCAGCAGGCGCGCTCCCTGCGCCTGGCCTGGCTGGACCGCGAAGCGCTGCGACGCGCGATGGCCGAGCGCGCGCGCGTCGAGGACGCGCTGCGCGCCAGCGAGTCGCGGCTGCGGCTGCTGTTCGACGCCGCGCCGCTGCCGATGCTGCTGGTGCGGCAGCACGACGCCGCGGTGCTGCGCCACAACGTTGCCGCGACGCGCTGGCTGCAGCCGCTGGACGAGACCGCAACCGCGGTGCTGCGGCTGTGCACCGGCTTGCGCGCCGACCAGCCGATGCAGCAGATCGAATTGCGCCTCGGCGGCGGAGTCGCGCAGCCTCACGATGCGCTGCTGTCGGCGCGCGCGCTGGACATCGACGGCGAGGCCTGCGTGCTGATCGGAATGACCGACATCTCGGCGCTGAAGACCCTGCAGCGCGAGCTGACCGAGCTGGCCGAGATCGACGCACTGACCGCGCTGCCCAACCGCCGCGGCTTCGCCGCGCGCAGCGCAGCGCTGCTGCAACGCAGCACCCCACTGGCGCTGCTGATGCTGGATCTGGACCATTTCAAGCGCGTCAACGACACCCACGGCCACGCCGTCGGCGACGAAGTCCTGGCCCAGGTCGGGGCACTGCTCGGCCACCACATGCGCCACGGCGACGTCATGGGCCGGCACGGCGGCGAGGAGTTCGTCGCCCTGCTCGGCGTGGCCTCGCGCGCCAGCGCACGCGAGGCCGCCGAGCGGCTTCGCGCCTACATCGAGGCGCATCCTTTCGCCACCAGCGTCGGCGTGCTGCGCCTGAGCGTGAGCATCGGCCTGACGCTGCGCGAGACCGGCCCGTCGGAGCCCGGCGCGCTGGCCGCGCTGCTCACGCGCGCCGACGCCGCGCTGTACCGGGCCAAGCAGCGCGGACGCAATCGTGTCGAAACGCTGGAGTAAGGCGTTGCCGAAATGACATGATGCCCCCCTCGTTTCCGTGGGCTGGCACGAAAATCGGCGCGCCGAAGCTTCAAGGCGACAAATGTGTGCCTTATGATGAAACGCAGATGCGCCCGCGCGCCATGCGGCCGTTCCCGTCATTTCGCGGCCCACGCCGCGGAACCCAGCACGACACGAGACCACCATGAACGCTGCCACCCGATCGATGCTCGCCGGCCTGACCGGCCTCGCCGCGCTGTGCGCGATCCCGGGCCACGCCGCCGCCTCCGCGGCCGACCGCCCGCAGGTGGTGTTCGCGATCAGCAACTCCGAATCGATGGACGGCGACCTGACCGGGGCCATCATGACCGGATCGGGAATGCTTCCGAGCGACCTGGCGAGCCTGCACGCGAGCAGTTCGCCGCCGAGCTACAAGGTACCCGACGCGTTCGTCCCGCCGCTCGACCCGGGGCAGCAGGGCACCGCGCCCTACACCGTCGAGCGCAACGGCGTGCTCTACGACAACGGCGCCAGCCGGCTGAACATCGCCAAGGCCGGAATTCTCGATGCGATGCACAACTACATCGACTCGGTCGACTTCGCGCTGGCGACCTACAAGGGCGCGGACACCGGGGCCTACGACACCTGGGTCTACTACCTGCCCCCGGACGCCAAGGGTTTCGTGTTCACCAACGACCGCCTTCCCGGCAAGCGTTACGTGGCCAACCCCTGCTATCAGTACCAGGCGGCAGGCGCGTCCAAACTGGTCGCCGCCAACTGCCGCAGCATCGCACTGAACGACGGTGCGAACGGCCCGCAGCTGATCGACGGCAGCCGCTACATGCAGATCGGAATCAGCAGCGACGACGAGAGCGTCAACGACGTGCTGTATCACCGCCCGGGAATCCCGGGGCTGATCGACAATTTCGGCCGCATCGTCCCGCCGACTCCGTACCCGCCGAACTACACGATCAAGGACTACAACAAGAACAAGGTCAAGCTGTCCTATGACCGCTCCGTCCCGGTCGGCTACGCGTTCACGGTGACTCCGACCAACGCCGGCTACATCCCCTACTCGCCGCGCGCGCTGTTCGTGCAGCGCGGTTTCGGCTACGTGGTCAACGCGGCCCCCGACACGGCAGCCACCACGGTGCCGATGACCGAAGGCCTGAGCGCGCATCCCGATGCGGCGCAGATCGACCAGGCACTGGCTCCGTTCCGCACCGCGCTGGCGCCCGAGACCAACGACGCGAACAACACCCGCACTCCCGAGGTCAAGGCCATGGCCGTGCAGTCGCCGCTGGCCGGACTGGTCCGCGGCGCCGGCGCGCTGTTCGGCAAGGGCCCGTTCTCGGCCTGCCCCGGACGCGCGCTGATCCTGGTCACCGACGGGCTGCCGACCGAGGACCTCAGCGGCGACTACTGGCCACCGCTGGGTAGCGCGGCCGGCCAGGGCTATGCGATGCACGCGGGCTTCTACGGCCGCGCCGGAGACCCGGCGTACGGCATCGTCGACGAAGGCAGCAACGCGCCCGACGGCACCATCCCGGGCCAGCTCGACCTGTCGAGCACCAACGACCAGGCGCTGATCGACACCGTCGAGCAGATCCAGCAGCTGCGCAAAGCCGGCGTGCGCACCTTCGTCGTCGGCATGGGCGCCGGTGTCGACCAGCAGGCCAACCCGGCCGCCTATGCGGTGCTCAACGCGATGGCCATCGCCGGCGGCACCGCGCACGAGTACCCGGCGGACAGCGCTGCGGCGTTCACCGGCGCGGTCAACGCGATCGCCGCACGCATCAAGGAGTGCGAGCTGCCGCCGGCACCGCTGGGTAGCGTGTACTTCCCGTACGACCGCTACGTCATCCTGCCGATGTACCGCGACAACCGTGCCCACATCCTTGCGAACGCCAGCTACATGCGCGCCCACCCGCAGGTCCACGCGGTGCTGCAGGGCAACTGCGACGCGCGCGGCAGCCGCGAATACAACCTGGCGCTCGGTCAGAAACGCGCCGAGGTGGTGATGAAGGCGCTCGAGAAACTGGGCATCGCAGCGTCGCGCATGGACGCGGTCAGCTTCGGCAAGGAACATCCGCGCGCCGAAGGCTCGACGCGCGCAGCCTGGGCCGAGAACCGGCGCACGGACGTGTACTATCCGGACGGCACGGGCAGCGCTGCGCAGCCGGTGCCGCTGAACTGACAACCCGCGCGGCGGCGGCGCTGCCGCGCCACCGCCGCGCCCGTCCGATGCCTGCGCCAGACCTGGCCGATTACGATTTCGCACTCCCGCCCGAACTGATCGCGCAGCACCCGGCGCCCGAGCGCAGCGCAAGCCGCCTGCTCGACGCGCGCGGCGAGCAACTGGCCGACCATGTGTTCGCCGAGCTGCCGCAACTGTTGCGCAGCGGCGATCTGCTGGTTTTCAACGACACGCGGGTGATCAAGGCGCGCCTTTACGGAGCCAAGGAGTCGGGTGGCGCGGTCGAGCTGCTGGTCGAACGCGTGCTGCCCGACGGGGACGTCGTCGCGCACATGCGCGCCAGCCGCAAGCCGGCCGCCGCGAGCGTGCTGCGCATGGAGGGCGGTTTCGACGCCGAAGTCCTCGGCCGCTGGCCCGACGCGCACGGCGCGCTGTTCAGGCTGCGCTTCAGCGGCGATGCGTACGCGCTGATGGAGCGCCACGGCCACGTTCCGCTGCCGCCGTACATCCGGCACGCCGACGACGCCAGCGACCAGCGGCGCTACCAGACCGTTTTCGCGCGCGTTCCCGGATCGGTCGCCGCGCCGACCGCCGCACTGCACTTCGACGAGCCGCTGCTGGCCGCGCTGGCCGCGCGCGGCGTGCAGCGCGCCGCGGTCACGCTGCACGTCGGCGCCGGTACGTTCCAGCCGGTCAAGGGCGATCTCGCCAGCCACCGCATGCACAGCGAGCGCTACGAGGTTCCAGCGGCCACCCTGCAGGCGATCGCGCGCACCCGCGCAGCCGGCGGCCGCGTGGTCGCGGTCGGCACGACCACGGTGCGTTCGCTGGAAAGCGCCGCGCTGCAGGTGCAGTCCGGGGCGACCGGCGAAGCCGTTCGCGGCGAGACTTCGATCTTCATCACACCGGGACACCCATTCCAGTGGATCGATCTGCTGGTGACCAATTTCCACCTGCCGCGCTCGACCCTGCTGATGCTGGTGGCTGCATTCTCGGGGCTGCCGCGCGTGCAGGCGGCGTACCGCCACGCGATCGCGCACCGCTACCGCTTCTTCAGCTACGGCGACGCGATGCTGCTGCAGCGCGCCGGCACGTAGTCCACTGCGCGACGGCTCAGCGCACGCGCAGCGGGCGCGCCCCGGCGTAACCCTGGTAGCCGCTGACGCCGAGGTTGCGCAGCAGCACCAGGCGCGCCTCCGATTCGACTCCGCAGGCCAGCGTCAGGATGTCGAGCGGGCGCGCGACGCGGACCACCGAGGCGATGAAGAACTGATTCCCCGGGTCGGTCTCCAGGTCCTGCAGATACGAAGCGGCCAGCTTGATGTACGAAGGTCGCAGCTGCTGCAGGTACTGGAACGCGGCCGGGTGGAAGCCGAAATTGTCGACCGCGAACCCGGCACCGGCCGCGCGCAGGCGCTCGACGCTGGCCGCGGCGCGCGCCAGATCGTGCGCCAGGCCGAACTCCGGGACCTCGAACACCAGCCGGCGCGCCAGCTCGGGATGGGCGCGCAGCATCTCGAGCAGGTGTTCGAGCAGGGCGGCATCGTGGATCGACTGCATCGACAGGTTCACCGCAAGCTGGCCCCCGTCCCCGGGATGCGCGGTGAAGTGCTGGAAAATCGCGTCGAGGAACGCGCGATCGAGCGCGGGCATCAGGCCGAAACGCAGCGCCATCGGAATGAAGCGCGCCGCAGGCACCGGCTCGCCGGTGGCGTCGAGCAGCGATCCGGTCAGCTCGCACTGCAGCACCCGCGGCGGCTGCGCGAACAGGAACACCGTCTGCTGCCACAGCGCGATGTCGCCGCCCGACAAGGCGCCGCCGATGAAGGCCTTCCACGCCGTGGCACCCTGCGCATCGATCGCGCCCGGGTCGTGCTGCACCAGCACCAGTCGGTGGGCCCCGGTCTGCGCCAGCGCCTGGCGCACGCCGGCGTCGGCTTCGCCGAGCAGCGCCGAAACACCGCCGGCGCTGTGCGGCACATAGACCGCGCCGATGCCGTGGCTCACGTCGCCGGCTCCGCTGTGCGCGACGACTGCGGCAACGGCCTGGTCGAGGCGCTGGCCGAACTGCTGGGCTGCGTCGGGCCCGACACCCCAGCCGAGCAGCGCGAACGTCGAGCCGCCGAGCCGCGCGCGCAACGGCTGCGCGCCGGGATCGAGCGTGCGCAACGCGTCGGCCAGCGCGCGCACCAGCGCGTCGCCGGCGGCGAAGCCCTGCGCAGCGTTCAGCGCGTCGAGTCCTTCGAGCTGCACCAGGTACAGCACCGCCGACTGCCCGCCATGCGTGTGCAGGCTGTTCTCGAGCTGGTGGTTGAAACTGCGCCGGTTGTCGAACCCGGTCAGCGCATCGCGATAGGCCTCGACGCGGTAACGCTCGGCGGTCGCGATTTCCAGGCCTATGGCCTCGCGGATCTTGCCCGACAGGCTGTTGATCGCCTGCACCACGCGGCGCAGCTCGCGCGCGGCCGGAATGCGCTGCACGGTGGTGAAGCGCCGCTCGCCGATATCGGCGGCGACCGCCTCGATGTCGCGCAGCGGACGCAGCACCGTGCGCAGCAGCGCGCCGAGCAGCACCAGCGCGATCAGGTAGAAGAGCGCCAGCAGCGCGGTGGCGGCACGCGTCGTGTGCCACAGCTGCAGGTAGGCGAAGTCGGGCGAACTGGTCACGACGACGCGGCCGAGCTGCCGCCAGCCTGCGCTGATCAACGACTGCGCGCTCGGCGCGGTCAGCGGCACGAGCCGCGCGAACCAGCCCGGCACCGAAGGCGGCGCGGGCGGAAGCTGGCGCAGCAGCAAAGTGTGGCCGTCGGGCGACAGCACGCGTATGGCGCGGTAGTAGCCTCGCTCGAACACCGCGTCGACGGTGGTCTCGAGCCGGACCCGGTCGTTGTTCTGCATCGACAGCGGCAGCACCAGACCCAGCGAAGTGGCCACGTCCTGCGCGTGCGACGTCAGCTGCTCCTGCAGATAGTGGCGCGACGCGCGCACATAGCTCGCCTCCAGGCTCGCCAGCAGCAGCGCGAACAACAGCGAGACGACGATGAAAATGCGCTGGAAGAGTGTCATGCAACCCCCTAGTGTTCAATAGCCGTTCTGCTGCGCCATGCGGCGTTGCAGGTCGCGCCAGACGCGGATCTGGCTCGAGCTGCCGACCGGATTGCTGACGCCCACGGTCCACAGGTCGTCGTCATTGAAGCTGTAGACCGGGACCAGGTCCGGGCGCTGCGACGCCGGTTCGACGTCGGGCACCAGATTGTCGAGGATGTACGGGTCGGCCGAAGGCGTCGGGTAGTACGCCAGCACCATATGCGGCTCGTCGACTTCGGCCACCGTGACGTAGGTCAGCCGCATGCGGTCGACCGGTACGCCGAGGTCCTTCAGCGTGTAGTACTTGGCGATCGCGTACGCCTTGCAGTCGGCGTTGTCGGCGCCGAGGGTTTCGATCGGCGACGCCATGTAATTGGCGTCGCCCCAGGTGTCCTCGTCTTCCTGGTAGGGAATGCGATTCCAGAACGCGTTGGTCGCGCGCAGCAGCGCCATGATCGCCGGGCCGCTGGCCGGCGGCGCCGGCGCAGCCGCGCTTGCCGCGCGGCGCGGCGCTGCAGGCGCAGCAGCTGCGGACGCCGCGCCGCTTGCCGCAGACGGTCGCGGCCGATGCACGCCGGACGCCGCGGCAACCGGCTTGGTCACCGCAGGGCGCGCCAGCCATTGGTCGTGGCGCTGCAGGAAGGTTTGCCACCGCTTCACGCGATGCACGGCGTCGCCGCCCCAGTGCTGCCGCACGTAGCCGAACAGTCCGGAACTGAAGCGTACGGACCCGGATGCCGCCGCGATGCCCAGCAGCACCGCGTACAGCACGACAGCGAGGGAGCGGCGGATGGGAGGCAAAGTCGCACCGGTAGAGGGCCGCTCGCGCGCCGCACGGTGGCCACGGTTTCCGGCCGCTGCCGGCCGGATCGGTCAGGATCGGCGAAGCCGGCGCCGATCAGGACGGACTTGCCGGATCGCCCCCGAGGCTCTGCGGCACCGTGATGATGCCGGGAACACCGCCGAATCCACCGAATCCCGCAGGCGGCGTCAACAAAGTCGGGTCGGCGCCGCAGGCGATCGCGGCCACGCGAAGCGCAGTGAAGCTCTTCGGCACCCCGGTCTTGATCGCGGCATCGACCACCGCCTTCGGATCGCCGCCGTAGGCGATCGCGGTCTGCACCACCGCGCGCGGGTCGGCGCCGCCGTTGATCAGCGTGGCGACTTCGCCCGGCAGCTTCTGCGTGCCTTCGAAGTTCGCCACGTGCGCCAGCTTCTGGGTCACGGCGCGGGTCACGTGCACCGGATTGCCGGCCAGGCAGACCGGAGGGTTGGGCACCGCGAGCAGTGCGAAGGCCGACAGCGGCGCCGACAGCACTGCCGCAGCGCATGCTTTGGTAATCGTCGACTTGCGCATCGATTTCTCCTGATGTTGGCGCGAACAGGCCCGCGCAGCCAGGAAGACGATTCGCTCCCTATTATCATATTAAGCCCGGCGTGCCGCGGCGGGCAAGCCCGGCGTCGCACGCCATCCACAAAACACGCGCAGTGCGCGCGTCAATCGCCGCGCAACTGCAGCGCGACGGTGTGCTGTGCGGCGACCTCGAGCGCCCGGCGCGCATCGGGCGTCAGCCCGGCGTAGCTGCGCGGACCGATCTCGATCACCTGCTGCAGGACATCGGGCTCCCACGGGCCGAGCCGAACCGCCCGGCTCATCGCCAGCGAAAATTCGGCCAGCTCGGCCGCGCCCAGCGGCTGCACGGCAGCGCGCGCGCCGAGGGTGCTCATCAGCGCGGCCCACAGGTACGGTGAGTTCGGCCGCAACGCCAGCGCGCTGTGGTAGTCGCCGAGCGCCGCGTCGAGCAGGCGCAGACGCTGCGCGCCGTCGCTCTGCAGCGCCAGCAGCAGCGTGGCCTGGCCGATTCCGGCCGGAACCTGCGGGTTGCGCGGATCGACCGCACCGGCCCGCCGAAGCTCGGCGATCGCCTGCTCAAGGTCGGCCCGCGCCGGGTGCGCCGACGGCTCCTGGGCGCGCTCCAGATACGCGCGCGGCGCCAGCGCCAGATAGTTGCCCAAGGCCTGGCGGCCAGCGATCCAGACGAAACCGAGCAGCGTCGCGGTCGCCGCCAGGCGCAAGGCCACCCCGCGCGCCCCTTGCCGTCCCGAGCCGCGCTCCGGGCGACGATCGAGCGCAGCGGCGCGTTTCATGCGGACGACGCCGCCAGGCCGAGCAGCCGCGCCGGATTGGTGCGGGTCAACCGCGCCGCGAGTTCATGCTGGCCACGCGATTCGAGCAGGGCGCGGGCGACCCCGAGGTTGGGCCGACGGTGCTGCAGGTCGTGCGCGTCGGTCGCCAGCGCGAACACGCAGTCGTCGGCCAGCCAGGTTTCGGCCGCTGCCTGCGCCGCGACGCCGAACTGGCCGAGCAGCGAACCGGCAGTGACCTGCAGCAGGCAGCCCATGTCCAGATACGGCCGGATGCGGGAGACGTCGCGCATCAGCTCGCGATTGCGCTCGGGATGGGCGATCAGCGGTCGCACCTTCTGCGCGATCAGCCAGCGCACGAAACGCTCCGCGCCGACCGGCAGGCCGCCATGCGGAAATTCCAGCAGCACCACGCGATAGCCGCCGAGCGAGCCCAGGAAGGGAATCTGGTCGCGCTCGAGCATTTCGACCATTTCGGGGCCGATGCGCACCTCTCCGGCGGCGCGCAGCTGCAGCGCGATTCCGGCACGCTCGAGCTCCTCGGCGAAGCGCGCGGCGGCCTCGGCGACCGACATGCGGTCGTTGGCGTAGCGCTCGAGGTGCACGTGCGGCGTGACCACGCTGAGCTCGATGCCGTCGGCCACGGCCAGCCGCGCCAGCGCCAGCGCGTCGTCCAGATCGGTGGCCCCGTCGTCGATCCCCGGCAGCAGGTGCGAATGCAGGTCGATCATCGTGGCGCCTCGACGACGACACCCCCGACGGGTGTCAGCTGGATTCCTTCATGTAATAGCCTGCGGCATCCTTGCCGTATGACCCGTAGCCCGAGTAATCGCCGTAGTGCGACTCGGCCTTCTTGAAATCGAGCTGGTTGAGCACGATGCCGAACAGCGTCGCCTTGGCATTTTGCAGCGCGCGCAGGCAGCGTTGCGCGACCTGGTACGGCGTCGAATTGGCCTTCATGACGAACACGACCCCGGTGGCGAGAGTCGACAGCACGATCGCGTCGCTGACCAGATGAACCGGAGGCGAATCGATGATCACCAGGTCGAACTCGCGCGACAAGCCGGCAATCGTTTCCTGGAAACGCTGCGACAGCATCAGCTCCAACGGGTTCGGCGGCACCGCGCCGGCGGTGATCACCTGCAGCGACGACTCGGACACGCTGCGGATGCAGTCCTTCGGTTCGACCTCGCCCGAGGCCAGCGCCGACAGCCCGGTGAGGTCGTCGTCCAGCCCGAGCTCCTTGGCCAGACGCGGCCTGCGCATGTCGGCGTCGATCAGCAGCACGCGCTTGGTCTGCGCGTGCGCCAGCGCCAGGTTGGCGGCGAACGTGGTCTTGCCCTCTCCGGGCAGCGACGAGGTGATGACCAGCACCTTGTGCGCCTGGTCGATCGCCGACAGCAGCACCCCGGTACGCGCGGTCCGGATCGCCTCGGCGAACTGCGACCGCGGCTCGGCCAGGTAGCGCCGCCCCATGTGTCCGTTGTCCTTCAGCAGCGGCAAGGTGGTCAGGATCGGCTGGTTCAGCCGCAGGCCGACTTCCTCGGTGCTGCGCACGGTGGTGTCGAGGCGCTCGAGCAGCACCGCGACGCCGACACCGAACAGCAGCCCGAGAACGAGCGCGACCATCACGATGCGCGCCTTCTTCGGCCGGATCGGTACCGACGGCGGAACCGCCGGATCGACGATGCTGGCGACGGGCTTGGTCAGGTCGGTGGCTGCGCTCGTTTCCTTGAAGCGCCGCAGGAACATGTCGTAGACCTGCTGGTTGGTCTTGACGTCGCGCTCGAGGTCGGTCAACGCGAACTGCTTCTCGTTGGCCTGCCGGATGCTGCCCTTGACCTCGGACACCGCGCCGGACAGCGCTGCGGCGTTGGACTGCGCCTGGTTGTACGTGTGCTCGATGCTCGACACCACGATGGCGACCTGGTGCTGCAGATTCTGCTTTGCCTGCTGCAGCTCGGCCTGCGCCTGGATCATGGTGATGAACTTCGGGCCGTAGCGCTTCGACAGTTCGGAAACCTTCTGCTGCTTTTCCGCCACGACCTGCTCGAGCTGGGCGACGACCGGGTCGCGCATGACCATCGGCAAGGTATCCAGCGGCATGCCCTGGCGTTGCGCCTGGCGGATCTGCCGGTACGCCGTTTCGGCTTCGGCAAGCTTCATGCGCGCGGTCACCAGATTGGTCACCAGCCCCTCGAGCTGGTTGCCGCTGCCGCTGAGCGCGGAGCCGTTGACCTCGATGATGTTTTCCTTGTTCCGGTAATCCTGCAGGCGCTGCTCGGAAGCCTCGAGCTTGGCCTTCAGGCCGGTCAGGTGGTCGTTGAGCCAGGCGTTCGCCTCCTGCGTCATCCGGAACTTGTTTTCCATGTCGTTGCGGATGTAGACCTGCGCGAAGGCGTTCGCCACGCGCGCGGCCAGACGCGGGTCCGACGAGTCGTAGCTGACTTCGATCAGGTCGCTCATGCGCACCGGCGACACCGTCAGGTGGCCCATCAGCTCGCCGAGCACGGCCGAAGGCACATCGGCCGCGGTCGGCGGGCGAGCGATTCCCAGCGCGATCTTCAGCTTGGCCAGCGGCCCGATATGCAGGCGCGGGTCGAAAGCCGGGTCGTGATCGAGGTCGAGCTTGGTCGCCACCAGCTCGGCGACCGCGCGCGAGCGCAGGATGTCGGCCTGGGTCTGCACCTGTTCGCTGCCGCGTTCCAGGCTCGAATAGACCTGCTCGATCGACAACACCTTGGCGCCGTTGTCCTCGAGCTTGAGCAGCGCGGTGGCGCGGTAGGTCGGCGTCACCATGTAGGCGACGACCGCGGCGAGCACCGAAATCGCCAGACCCAGGCCGACGATGGTCAGCTTGTGCTTGACCAGGGTGCGCCAGTAGGTCAGCAGTTCCAGATTGTCTTCGCGTACCTGCGTCGCGGACTGGATGCTGGTGTGTTCGTTCGCTGCGCTCGACGGGGGCATCAGAAGAAACTTTCCTCGACGGTCAGCGTGTCGCCAGGAAAGACCTGGCCGCTGAGGTTGATCTTGTGCGCGATGTTCTTCGGATCGGCATCGCGCACGATGTAGATCTTGTCCTGGTCGGCGCGCTCTGTGAAGCCCCCCGCCAGCGTCACGGCCTTGCGCACGTTGAGTCCGGGTTGGAACGGATAGGCGCCCGGCTTCTTGACCTCGCCGTAAATGAAGAAAGGACGGTACTGGTCGATCACGACCGAGACCTTCGGGTTGACCAGATAACCCTGCTTGAACCCGTTCTCGATCGCGATTTCCAATTGCCCCGGGGTCAAACCGACGGCATCGATGTTGCCGAACGGGAACGCGATCGTTCCGCTTTCCGACAGCTGGATTTTCGTTCTGGTCAATTCAGGTTCGCCGTAGACGTAGATGTCGATCACGTCCCCGGGGCCGAATTTGTACGAATTCAAATCAGCCCAGGCCCGGCGCTTGGCCGCCGACGCGTTCAACGCGGCTACGGGTTTGGACGCCGCCGCCGCCGCCGGCTGCGCAGGAGCCGGCGCCGACGCCGGGCTCGGCACCGCGGCGTACGCGCCGCACGACAGCAGCAGCCCCAGCAGCAGCCCGCGCAGCCAGGGCCCCCATGCGCGCTTCATCGACTCCCCCCCGGGTTTCAGAGCTGGATTCCCAGGCTCAACAGCGTGATCGCTTCGTGAAAACTGAAACCCTGCGTGTTCGACGAACGGTCGAGCAGGATTTCCTGCAGCCCGAAATGGTAGATGTCCTGATGACCGAACGCATACTGCGCTTTCAGCGACAGGCCGCGGCGGTCGTCGACGCGCCCGGAACCGAGGAACTGGTCACGATAGTCGAGCAGGCCGGCGGTCGACGTGACGCGGTGCGGCCAATGCTGCACCCAGCTCAGCGTCGCCCCCTGGGTGACGATGTAGGCGTTGCTGACGTTGGCCCATTCGGCGTACTGGCGCGAACCTTCGAGCTTGAATTCCGAGAAGATCCGTGGCTTGTACGAGATCGCTGCGTCCCAAGCCAGCCCGGAGTTGCTGCCGCCCCCGTTGCTCAGGCTCTCGTGCATCATGCCGATTTTCGCGATCCCGGTCGTCTTTGCGGTCGCATTCCATTGCAGGCCGGCGGTCAGACGCTCCTGGGTACCGTTCGACAGACTGTAGTTCGGGTACCGATCCTGCTCGGTCGCCAGCTCGACGATGCCGTGCGTTTTCGGATGCAGCCGCACGATGAACCTGCCGACCAGCCTGGCCTCGTCGATGTTGTACGGCTGCATGATCGGATCGCTGTAGCGCTGCTGCTTGTAGTCGCCTTCGAACTCGAGCTGGCCGCGGCTGCGCTCGGTGCCGTAGTGGATGATCGCCTGCAGCGTCGGGCTGGTCCAGCGCTCGATCGCATTGGTCGCGATGTACGAGTTCGCCGCGTCGTGCCCGATCTGGTACTGCAGCCTGAACGATGCGCGCAATTGCGGCGCCAGCGCCCTGGCGCCGTCGACGCCGAAGACCGAGTCGTTGTAATCGTAGTTCGACGCGCTCGAGTACTTGGCGTACGTGCCCTTGTAATAGGCGTCGTAGTGCTCGGTGGAGTTCAGCGTGCGGCTGAGGATCAGCTGCGGCTGCACCATCGTCACGCTCGAGCTCAGCTTGCCGGCGCCACTCGACAGGTTGACGTTGCTGTCGTGCCCGAAGGACACGGTGACGCCGGGATGCAGTCTGGCCTGACCGACCACGATCCCGGTGCCGCTGACCGCACCGGTCGTCGGCACGTAGACGCTCGGGCCCATGAAGCTGGTCTGCGGCGGCTCATAACCGGCGGGAGCGCCGAGCGACGGCACCAGCGAATTCGCGGCGTAGGTCGGCGCGGCCGCGATGGCCAGCGCGAGTACCGAAATCTTGAAAATTTTCATTTGCTCACCGCCTTGTCGTCACCGGATTTTCAGTTGTTCGGCTGGCACATCGATGCGCGTTGATTATTGCAGAATCGCCTCATCGGGCGCCCCCCCTGACTTGACGTCGGACCGGCGGTGGCGCAAGCGCCGCGCGTCGAGCCAGTGCGGCAGCGCGAGCAGCCACAGAAACAGCGCCGCGTTGGTCGGATTCTGCAGGTTGAAATCGACCGTCGAGTGGATCAGCAGTTCGACGACCCCCATCACCGAGGCAAAGGCCACGCCGCGCTCGAATGCTCCCGTGTTGCGCCCGAGCAACTGAAACCAACCGCGCCATTGGCTCCAAAACAACATCACGAACAAGGGCAATATACCGACGATCCCGCTCTCGACAAGAAATTCCACGTAATCGTCATGCGCATGGTCGTAATAGCCGACGATCTTTTGCGGCCGATACGGCATGAATCCGAGAAAGAACGTTCCCCCACCGGTCCCGAACCACGGATGGTCGCGCAGCATCCCCAACGCCGACAGACCCGGTGCGATGCGCTGGTCGATCGACTGTTCGCGATGCGCCGCTGGATCGCCGCCCGCCGCGACCCGGTTGCTCAGGTGCGTGTCCTCGATGCGCCGCATCACCTTGTCGATTCCCACGACGCGGCCGATCACCACCACGTCGAGCAGCAGGATGCTGAGCATCAGCACGGCAACCGTGCGCGATGCGCGCCGGCCTGCGGCGCCGGAGCGGCGCAATGCGACGATGGTGGCGCCGCCGACCAGCCAGAGCGCGGCGAAGAACGCGGCGTTGCCCATCCTCGAGCGGCTGCCGATCAAGGCAACCACCAGCACGATCAACAGCGCGCGAAGCGGCGCCTTGCTGCTGGCCAGGAAACGCAGTCCGGCGAACAGCCACGACACCGCGCCGCGACGCCGGTCCACGCTCGGATCGCGCCCGAGCAATGCGATCAGCCAGCCGATTCCAAGCGCCAGCATCATTTCCATGTAGCCGGCGAACTGGTTGTGGTAGACGAAGGTTCCGCTGGCGCGAATGCCCTGCTCGACCGTGACGAAGAACACGCGGTAGGTCGACGCGGTGGCGTACAGCACGACGCCGGCGACTGCCTCGATGCCGCCGATCGCCAACCAGGCCCAGATCAGCTTCTCCAGCCGCGGCCGGTTGTCGAAACGGCGCAGCAGCAACCATTGCAGCAGCAGCAGCATGACGGCCTTGGCCAGATAGGCAAGCGTGGCGTAGCGGTCGATCGTCAGCGGAACGAAACCGCTTGCCGAAGGCAGCGACGGCGCCGCAGCGCTGCGCGCCAGTGCGACCAGACCAGGCGGCAGCGGCAGCAACTGCCACGCCAGGTACAGCACCCAAAGCGCCATGCAGCCCATGTACACGCGCATTCCCGGTGGCACGCCGAGGCTCCAGCCGCTCGCTGCCAGGCGGCGATCGGCCCACAGCTCCCAGACCGCCAGCGCCGCCAGCAGCGCCAGCCAGGCCCCCTGAGCCCAGATGCGGTTGCTCGCCAGCGGCAGCGGCATTGCCCACAGCACCGCGAGCAGCAGCGCGCCGCGCGCGCCCAGCGCGGTCGGGCTGGGCGCAGCCCGGCCCTGGGGGCGCTCCCGGCCCTGGGGGCGCTCCCGGGTCATCGCCGGGCCGCCCC
>JAJZEB010000153.1 GCA_021805805.1 Pseudomonadota bacterium
CGAGCCGCGAAGCGGGCACGCGCCAGGCCGCGATCGAGCGCGTGATCGAGAACCGGGAGAAGGCGACCGGCCACGCCTTCAGCCCCGAGCAGCGCAGTGCGGTGCACAGCCTGCTCGCGCGCAGCAGCGGCCTGCAGATCCTGCACGGCCACGCCGGCACGGCCAAGACCACGACCGTGCTGGCGGCAGTGGCCGAGGTCGCCAAGGAAGGCGGCTGGCAGGTGCGCGCGCTGGCGCCGACCAGCAGCGCCGCGCAGACGCTGGGTGCTGCGCTGGGCATTCGCGATGAAACCGTCAGCGCCGCGCTGGCGCGCACGCCGGCCGAGCGCGCCGAGCCCGGCGCGACGCCGGAGCGTGCGCTCTGGATCCTGGATGAGGCCAGCATGGTCGCAGCCAAGGACATGGAGCGCCTGCTCGAGCGTGCGCGTGTGGAGCAGGCGCATGTGGTGATGGTGGGCGACACCCAGCAGATCGGCAGCGTCGGCGCCGGCGCCGCCTTCACCCAGCTGCGCGAGCAGCTGGGCAGCGAGAATCTCACCGAGATCGTGCGCCAGCGTCACGACGGGCTGCGCCAGGCGGTCTACGATGCCTTGGCGGGCCACACCGCCGAGGCGCTGCGGCGGATCGAGGTGCACGAGATCAAACCGATGCGGGGCAAGGACCGCGAGGACGAAGGCCCGAGCGTGCGTGAGCAGGCGATCGAGCGCATCGCGACGGACTATCTCCGCGAGACCGCCAGCGGCCGCGACACCTTGGTGATCGCGCTGAGCCGGGCGGATCGCAACGAGCTCAACGCCGCGATCCTCGCGCGGCGTGCCGCCGAGGGCCAGGTGGGTCCGTTGCGCGAAATCGAGGCCATCGAGAGCAAACAATGGACGGCCGCGCAGCGCCGCGATGCGGCGCGCTACCAGCCCGGCGATCGGATCGAATGGGCAAACGACGAAAAGGACGGGCCGCGCAAGGGCGAGGTCACGCCCGTCCTGTCGCAGCGCGACGGTCGCATCACCGTCGCGCGCGAGAGCGGCACACCGTGGACCTTCGACCCGCGTACGGTCACGCGCTTCGAGGTGCACGATGCGAAAACGCTCGAGGTCGGCGCCGGCGCGCGGATCGTGGCGCGCGCGCCGCTGCAGGCGCGGCGCGACGATGGCAGCGTCCAGCGTCTGCCCAACGGCAGCATGTTGACGGTGACCGGCCACGATGCCACGCACCTGCACGTGCGCGACGCGCACGGCCACGAGTTGAAGCTGGAAACTTCGCGCGCCCTGCGCCTGGACCACGGCTATGTGATGACCGCCGACGCCGCGCAGGGCAAGACCTGCGACACGGTGATCGCGTGGGTGCGCTCGAGTCAGCAAAATCTGGCCTCGCAGGACCGCTTCTACGTCGCGCTCTCGCGCGCCCGGCTGGGCGCCACGATCGTGACCGATGACGCGAAGAAGCTGGCCGCGCGGCTCGAGATGAATCGCGGCGGCAACGAGACCGCGCTGACGCCCACCGCCGCCAGGGCGGTGGTGGCACCACGCGCACCGGAGCGCGCGGCCGAGCCGGTCCACGCGCCCGAAAATCACGTGCCGGCATCCACGCGCGAGCGTGAGTACGGGGCGGCGTTAGCCCGCTGAGTGATCAGCCGGCGAAGCCCCCGCCACGCAAGTCAGGGTGCTCCGGCCTCTTGGTGTGACCCGTCCGCATCCTGTTTCTGGTTCTCCAGCCAGTCCGCCTGCCGCCGCGCCTCGAGGTGTTCAAGCAGCTCCTCCGGCGATGCACCTGCGGCGAGCGGCGGCAGTTCGGGTGCTGCGCGCGGCGGCACGGCAGCATCAGGGCCGCCCGCGGCGGGTGGCGCTGACGGTACATCATCCGCCTTGGCAGGTTCAGCTGCGGAATCGGGTGGAACCTCACGCGGCACGAACCGCGGCGCGACGTCCCGGAACTTGCATTCGTCGATGCGGACCGGCGCGATCGGCACTTCGGGGAGCCTCAGAAAACCGCGCCACCGCTTGAGCTGCCCGGGCGACAATTCGGACGGCATCAGCACGCGCTCGGTGCGCAGTGTGCGCTGCACGGTTTGCTGCGCGGCCGCATCCGATTGCGATGCGCTGCGCATGATGACCGACTGCTCCTGCTCGCCGAAGAGCTTGGACACGTACTCTTGTGATTCCACATCACCCAGAGCCAGCGCCAGAAGTGAGGAACAGCACGCGATGATCGCGCTGGCACTGTGTTCTCCGTATTCTCTCTTCAGCTGCGCCAGCGTCTGCACGCCGAGCACCGCGCATCCACCGGCTTTTCGGGCGCGTGACAGAAAATCTTCCAGCGTGCCGATCCGGCTCAGCGCGCTCAGCTCGTCAACGATCAACCACGTCCGCCGCGTGGGCGAATCGTCCTGTTCCAGCACGCCGAGCGCGAGCAAATCGAGCTGCGTGGCGATCAGCGTGCGCAGCGCCACGATCTGCGAATCCTGGTAGTTCCACCAGCACGCCGCCGTCTGCGCACCATCGCGCGCCCAGCGGCGCAGACTGAAGGCTTGGGCCCCGGCATCCGGCGTCAGCCAGCCCAGTGCCTTTACAAAAGGTGATGCTGTCGAACGGATGTCGCCGAACATATCGCCGCGGGACTCCTCCGACAACAGGCCGGCCGCCGGCGTCCCTATTAGGCGCTCGCGTAACTCGTCGCGGGGTGCGACCATCATGAGCCGCGCCACGTCGGCGTTCACGAGCCTCTGCTGGAGGGCGTGCACTAACACACCCTCCAGCATCTGTTGGGCATAACGATGCCAGTTGGCATCTTTTCCTTCACCATCGGGGACCAAACTTCGGGCGATGGCGGCCGCATCCTCGATGGCATGGATTTCCGATAACGGCGACCAGGGAACGCTCCGTTGATCCCGTGGGTTGAGAATCAAGTCGCCCGGCCGATAAAACCGCCGTAGATAGTCGCCACGCGCATCGGCTACGAAGACGCGATCACCACGGGCGCGCATCGTTGAAATCATGGGCGCGATCGCGGTGCTCTTGCCCGTTCCGGGCGCGCCAGCAATCAAGAAATTCAGTACTTCGAAATCACGCGGTACCGGCACGCCACAGATCTCAAGTCCGCCGAGTCGGCCCTTGTAATTTTTACAAATCAAGCGCTCCACATCTTCAGGGTCTTCGATCTTCGCCCCGCGGATGTGTTTCAGCTTGCGGCTCCTTTTCCACGGACGCAGCAGCGCCAGCCCGATCAACGGGACACTGCCGGCAAGCAATACGATGCGACTCTGCAGGAACCAACCCGCAGCGATCGCGACCGGCATCAGTGCCAGACTCAGCCAATCGAGAAACACCACCAGTCGGCGGGTTTTGAAGTAATCGCGCGGCGCGTGCTCGTCCAGCCTTTTGAACCGCGCCGACTTCAACGCAAGGCCGAGCATGCCGAGCGCCATTATACCGACCGCAATTCCAACTGGCCACAAGATCAACGCACCCCGCATGTGCGGAACCAGATAAGCGCGCGCCGCCGGATCGGCAAGCAGTTCCTGGTACGTTGCGCAGCGCTTGCTAATCCAGTGCGGCGCCTTCGGGATGCCGCACGCCTTGATCTTTGTCAATATGGCCCCGACCTCGAACATGCGAACAACTGGTACTTGCGCCGGCTGAAGCTGTCGCCATTCGACTCGGTTGCCTGCGATGATTCCACCGACGAGCCCGGCCAACGCCAGAACCATAATCAATTTAGCCCGGAAAACCGATTCGTTCACGATTCCTTTGGTGCTCATGGTTTGGACCTCCTGATGACGACCGTGGCCAGATCATGCACTTGATCCGAAACCACCTTCAGCTTCGACACGACCTCGGCGGTCTGGGCTTGCAGGTCGGACCTCAGTTCGGCAACAAGGTCGCGCGCCAGATCGGCGGCGAGTTGTTCAAGGTCCAGGCGCCTGGCGAGCGCCTGGCGAACGTAGTCTGAGAAGTTCATGCCGGACGCCTCAGCTTCGGCCGCCAGATGGCCGGCCTCGCGAGCCGGGAAACGGATGGTGATTCGGGTGTTTTTGATCATGTCGAAGTTCCTTGTGGTTTGGCTGACGTGTCAGACATTGCAAATCAATGGGTTGCGCGAAGCGATCGCTTTCGGACCTGTGGGTCCCTGACGGGCCGACACGGCCCCACAGGGGCCGTAGCACCCACGTCCAGTGCGTTCGTGACGAATTGCACGGCCCCAGCCGGCCCCACACGGGCCGAGCGGGGCCGTGTGGGGTCCAAGCCATCAGCCCTGCGCATCGCGCCCTGTGTCAGACACGACGTCTGACACGCATTTAGCTCTTGATTCATTGCATTAGCTCCGCTTTTGACTTGCTCTGTCTGACCGCAGGTGTGCATGGTGTGTGCAGCCTCGCCGGTTTCATCGGCGCGGCTGATAAGGGCACCCCACCGGGTGCCCGACTGAACATTGCCGGGCAAAGCCCGGCCTCCTTTGGCAGCCACCCCTTTGGGGTGGCTGCCCTGCTCCTCGTCTGCCCAGCGCTCCCTGCGGCCTTGCAGCGGCGGGGGCCTGTGGGGGTGTAGCGGGTCGATCACAGGTCGCGCTCCTTGCTCGTTTGGCTGGCTTCCGGCGCCATCAGCTCGGCCATGTCGCGATCCGCTCGTCGCCGCGACTCGGCCTCGATCGCGGCGACCCGCGCCTCGGCTACCTCACTGTCCTTGCGGGCCTGTGCCGCCGCCGCGCGCCGCTGCAGCTCCTTGGCGACCCTGCTTGGCAAGGGGGGAATGCCCAGGGCGCTGAACGCGGACGCCACGGCCTCCACGGCATTGAGGCCGTGCTGTGATACCAGCGACGCCGCGCTCGCTGGGTCGTCTTGAGTCCAGCATTCCACACCGTTGATGATGCGAAATGCCTTGTTTTCATTGCCTTTTTTAACGGGTTCCGCAGCAGCAGCATCGCCGGCGGATGCCGGCGCGCACGCGCGCGCATCGCGCGCGCGTTTGCTCTTGCTTTTGATCTTGGTACTTTTAAGTCCGGGGTCGGATTCCGACCCAGGTCGGATCCCGCCCCCCTGGGGCGGGATTTGCCCCACCCCCCGCGCCGCGCTGGCCAGCAGCGCGTCCTTTGCAAATTCAGCAGGGATTTGAAGGAGATAAAGGTTACTAAGATTGACATTACAATCTTCACTTTGCCGTCTGATTATTTTTAATACCCCTCTGGCTTGCATGAACTTTATTGCCGATTTAACCGTTGTTTCGCTGATGAATAGCCCGTCAGAAATGCTGGCACTGCTGTGTGAACATTTGCCGCTTGCGTCGGCGCGGTCACAAATTGCCAGCAGGACAAGTTTTGGTGAAAGCGATTTTT
>JAJZEB010000154.1 GCA_021805805.1 Pseudomonadota bacterium
CGGCCGGCGCCGCGGCGCACAGGCGGCCCTGCGCCAGCGGCCCCCAGGCCTGCAGCTGCACGGCGGCCTGCATGCAGTGGTGCAGGGTGTCGGACCAGTCCAGCGAGCCGCGCGCCTGCGCGTCGTTGAAGCACGCGTCGGCTTCGAGCCAATCGTGCCGCAGCAGGCTCATTTCGAGCTGGTTCACCACCAGCGGCAGCTGCAGCGCCTGCTGCAGCCAGCGCAGCAGCGGCGCGCGCATATTCGACACGCCGAAACAGCGCACCTTGCCGGAGGCGTGCAGCCGCGCGCAGGCCTCGGCCACTTCGTCGCGTTGCAGCAACGGGTCGGGGCGGTGCAGCAGCAGCACGTCGATGTGCTCGGTGTGCAGCCGCCGCAGGCTGCCGTGGACCGATTCGACGATGTGCTGCGCCGAAAGGTCGTAGCGGTAGATTCCCTCGCCGCCGAACACCGCGCCGTCGAGTCCGCATTTCGTTTGCACGAAGATCCGCTCGCGCAGCGACGGCTGGTCGCGAAGCAAGGCGCCGAACGTTGCTTCGGAGCGCCCGCGCCGGTAGATGTCAGCGTGGTCGAACAGGTTGATGCCGCAGTCCAGCGCGGCATCGACCGCGGCATGCGCGGCGGCCAGTTCGCGCACGCCGATCGCGCCGTGCGCGTCGGCGTCGCCGAGGTTCATGCACCCCAGCGCGATTCGCCCGACACCGGGGAGGTGGGCGTCGATCGACGGCGCCGCGGTCATGGTACGACCCTCCTCGCTGCGCTCGACTCCCCGAGGGAGTTGAGCGCGGCTTCGGAGCGGCCGTGCGCCGCGCTCATGGTACGACCCTCCTCGCTGCGCTCATGCCGCGCCGCCAGCAGCGGCGCCGGGAGCGGGGCGCAGCGCGGCGGCGTTGCGCGCCAGCGCCTCGATGCGCGCCCAGTCGCGCGCCGCGACGGCGTCGGCCGGCGCCAGCCACGAGCCGCCGACGCAGACCACGTTGGGCAGCGCCAGGTAGGCCGGAGCGTTGTCCGCGCCGATGCCCCCGGTCGGGCAGAAGCGCAAGCCGGGCAGCGGTCCGTGCAGCGCGCGCAGCAGCGCACGTCCGCCGACCGCTTCGGCCGGAAACAGCTTGAGCAGCGTGAAACCGTCGCCCAGCGCGTGCATCGCCTCGGTCGCGGTGGCCACTCCGGGCAGGAACGGCAGCCCGCGCGCGACGACCGCCGCGGCCAGCCCGGGACTCCACCCGGGGCTGACGCCGAAGCGCGCTCCGGCATCGCACGCCTGCTGCCACTGGCCTGCATCGAGCACCGTTCCGGCACCAACCAGCGCTTGCGGCACCGCATCGCGGATGCGCCGGATCGATTCCAGCGCCGCCGCAGTGCGCAGCGTCACCTCCAGATGGCGGATGCCGCCGGCGACCAGCGCGTGCGCCAGGTCGACCGCGAGTCCGGGGTCGTCGAGCACGATGACCGGCATCACCGGCCCGGGTTCAGTCCATGTCGTCATGACGGGTTCCAGTCGGGCAGAAGAAAACTCGACGCGCCTTGCTCGGCGCCGTCGGCGTTGCGGCGGAAGACTTCGAACAATTCACGGCCGATTCCTTGCTGCGAACGCCCGGGCTGCGGTCGCGCCGGCTCGCGCGAGTCCCACTGCGCCGCGTCGACCTCCACTTGCAGCACGCCGCGCTCGGCGTCGACCAGCACCATGTCGCCGTCGCGAACCCGCGCCAGCGCGCCGCCGCAGGCGGCCTCGGGGGTGACGTGGATCGCTGCCGGGACCTTGCCCGACGCGCCCGACATGCGGCCGTCGGTGACCAGCGCGACGCGCAGGCCGCGGTCCTGCAGCACGGCCAGCGTCGGAGTGAGCTTGTGCAGTTCCGGCATGCCGTTGGCGCGCGGCCCCTGGAAGCGGATCACGGCGACGAAGTCGTGCTCGAGTTCACCGCGCTTGAACGCCTGCAGCAGCGCGTCCTGGTCGTCGAACACCCGCGCCGGCGCGGCGACCACGCGGTGCTCGGTTTTGACCGCCGAGACCTTGATCACCGCGCGCCCGAGGTTGCCGTGCAGCAGCCGCAGACCGCCGTCGGGCGTGAACGGATCGTCGACGCCGCGCAGCACCGAGGAGTCGAGGCTGCGCGGAGGCGGCGCACGCCAGCGCAGCCGGCCGTCGTCGTCCCAAGGCTCCTGCGCCTGGCACGCCAGTCCCCGGCCGTTGACGGTGACCACGTCTGCGTGCAGCAGGCCGGCGCCGAGCAGTTCGCGGATCAGGAACGGGGTGCCGCCGGCGGCATGGAAGTGGTTCACGTCGGCCGAGCCGTTCGGGTAGATTCGCGCCAGCAGCGGAACCACGCGCGAGAGTTCGTCGAAATCGCTCCAGTCGACGGCCAGACCCGCTGCGCGCCCGATCGCCACCAGGTGCAAGGTGTGGTTGGTCGACCCGCCGGTGGCCAGCAGCGCGACGATGCCGTTGACCAGCACGCGGGCGTCGAACAGCTCGCCGATCGGCGCCGCGCCTTCGCCTTCGCCGCGCGCCAGCCGGACCGCGCGCCGCGTCGCCTCCATGGTCAGCAGCCGGCGCAGTTGCGTGTCCGGCGGCACGAAGGCGCTCCCCGGCAGGTGCAGCCCCATGACGTCCATCAGCAGCTGGTTGGAGTTCGCGGTGCCGTAGAAGGTGCAGGTTCCGGCTCCGTGATACGCGCGCATCTCGGCGTCGAGCAATTGCTCGCGGCCGACCTCGCCTTTGGCGTAGAGCTGGCGGATCCGCGCTTTTTCGTCGTTCGGCAGGCCGCTGCTCATCGGCCCTGCGGGAACGAGCAGCGCCGGCAGGTGGCCGAACGCCAGCGCGCCGATCAGCAGCCCCGGGACGATCTTGTCGCACACGCCGAGGTACAGCGCTGCGTCGAACATCTGGTGGCTGAGCGCGATCGCCGTGGCCATCGCGATCACGTCGCGCGAGAACAGCGACAGCTCCATGCCGGGCTGCCCCTGCGTGACTCCGTCGCACATCGCCGGAACGCCGCCTGCGAACTGCGCGCTGGCGCCGGCTTCCTGCGCCGCGCGCTTGATCCAGTCGGGAAACGCCTGCAGCGGTGCGTGCGCCGACAGCATGTCGTTGTACGACGACACGATGGCCAGGTTCGGCGGCGCGACTTCGCGGATGTCGATCAGCCGCGTGCGCGCGTCGCCGGGCATCGCCGCCACCGCGTGCGCCAGGTTGGTGCACGACAGTGCGCCGCGATGCACGCGGCTGAGCGCGCCGCGCGCGATGCGCTCCAGGTACGCCTGGCGGGTCTGCGCGCTGCGCGCGTCAATCCGTGCGGTGATTTCCGCGATGCGCGGGTGCAGGGGGGCGGACGGGTTCATCGGTCGTTCCTTGCTTTGTATCTTTCCAACATCACAGCAGCGCAAGGCCGCGCACTTGCTGCCTTCCTCGCTATCTTAGCGTAGGATTTGCGGCGCAAATGTCTGTAGTATATTTACGACCATCGACTGTACGCGAAACCTGACATGGCCACCACCCAACCGTTCGACATGGTGCTGTTCGGCGCCACCGGGGACCTCGTGATGCGCAAGATCCTGCCCGCGCTGTACGACGCGCATCGTGCCGGATCGCTGCACACCGAAGGTCGCATCATCGCGCTGGGGCGCCAGGACGGCGCGCGCGACGACTACCTGGCGCAGGTGCGCGACAAGGCGCTGCCGCACGTCAAGTCACCGGGAACGGACTGGGACGCGTTCGTCGCGCGAATCGATTACCTGAAGCTCGACGCCGAGCGCGACGACGACTTTCGCGCCCTTGCCCAGCGCGTGCAGCGCCAACCCGGGCGCGTCACGGTCTGCTACCTGGCGACCGCGCCGCGGCTGTTCAGCGGCATCTGCGCGCGGCTGGCCGCGGTCGGGCTGAACCACGCCGACGTGCGCGTGGTGCTGGAGAAGCCGCTGGGCCACGACTTGCGGTCTTCGGCGCAGATCAACGCCGAGGTCGCGCAGCACTTCAACGAGAATCAGCTCTATCGCATCGATCATTACCTGGGCAAGGAATCGGTGCAGAACCTGATGGCCGTGCGTTTCGGCAACGTGCTGTTCGAGCCGCTGTGGCGCCGCGAATGGATCGACAACGTGCAGATCACCATCGCCGAGGAACTCGGCGTCGAGGGGCGGGGCGATTTCTACGACAAGACCGGCGCGCTGCGTGACATGGTGCAGAACCATCTGCTGCAGCTGCTGTGCATGGTCGCCATGGAGCCGCCGCCGAACCTGTCGGCCGACGCCGTGCGTGACGAAAAGCTCAAGGTGCTGAAGGCGCTGCGCCCGTTCGGCGCCGACGACCTGCAGCAGCGCGTGGTGCGCGGCCAGTACCGGGCCGGGGTGTCCGAGGGGCGGCAGGTTCCCGGCTATCAGGACGAGCCGAACGTGGCGCGCGACAGCCGCACCGAAACCTTCGTCGCGCTGCGCGCGGAAATCGCCAACTGGCGCTGGAGCGGGGTTCCGTTCTACTTGCGCACCGGCAAGCGCCTGCCCGAGCGCCTGGCCGAGATCGTGGTCAGCTTCCGCGACGTTCCGTTGAATCTGTTCCAGCGCCCGGCTTCGGTGCAGTCGACCAACCGCCTGGTGATCCGGCTGCAGCCCGAAGAAAGCATCAGCCTGCACATGCTCGGCAAGGAGCCGGGCGAAGGCATGCGGCTGCAGCCCACGGTGCTCAACCTGGACCTGCATTCGGCGTCGAGGCGCCGGCGCGCCGACGCCTACGAGCGGCTGCTGCTCGACGTCATCCACGGCCGCCTCGGGCTGTTCATGCGCCGCGACGAACTCGCCGCCGCGTGGCATTGGGTGGAGCCGATCCTCGAGGCGTGGAGCGCCGACGACCTGCCGCCGAGGCCGTATTCCGCGGGAACCTGGGGCCCGGCGGCGTCGAACGCGCTGCTGTCGCGCGGCGGCGCGTCGTGGCACGAGGAGATCTGAGCCATGCATCGCTGGCACGCCGCCGACAGCCGCGAGGCGCAGGCCCAGGCGCTGGCCGTGAACATCGGTGACTGGCTCGCGCGCACCGTGCGGCGCGACGGCGCCGCCGGCCTGCGCGTGTCGGGCGGGCGCTCGCCGGTCGCGCTGTTCGAGTGCCTGGCGGCGCTCGAGCTGCCGTGGGACCGGGTGCGCGTCGGCCTGGTCGACGAACGGTTCGTCGCGCCCGGCGATGCGCACAGCAACGCGACGCTGGTGCGCCGGCACCTGCTGCGCGGAGCCTCCGGCGCGGCCGTGTTCGACGACCTGCTCGAGCCCGGTCTGGACCTCGACGGCTGCGTGGCGCGCGCCAACGCGCGCGCGCCGCGGCCGGGCCCGGCGAC
>JAJZEB010000155.1 GCA_021805805.1 Pseudomonadota bacterium
GCGCGCGATGCCGGCCATCACCTTGCCCACCTCGCGCGCCTCGCCTTCCAGCGCATCGCCGAGCAGGTGCACGGCGTAGCCGGCCGCGCGCGCCACGCCGGCGGCGGCCTGCAGCGCCATGCGCGGCGTGGCCACCAGACGGAACTCGGCGCCGGCCAGCCGCGGATCGTCGGGCTTGACCGATTCGCCACGGCCGCTTTGCAGCAGTTCCAGCGCCGCCGCCGGCAGCTGCACGCCGTAGCGGCGCACGATGTCCAGCGCATCGGCGCAGGTGGTCGGGTCGCCGACCGTCGGCCCCGAGGCGATGTCGCCGGGGCCGTCGCCGGGCACGTCGGAAATCGCCAGCGTCAGCACCCGCGCCGGATGGCACGCCGCGGCCAGGCGCCCGCCCTTGATCGCCGACAGGTGGCGGCGCACGCAGTTCATCTCGTCGATGCTGGCGCCGCAGCGCAGCAGCTCGCGGTTGACGGCCTGCTTGTCGGCCAGGCTCAGCCCGGGCAGCGGCAGCGGCAGCAGCGCCGAGCCGCCGCCGGAGATCAGGCACAGCACCAGGTCGTCGGGACCCAGTCCGCCGACCAGCTCGAGCATGCGTTGCGCGGCGTGCAGCCCGGCCGCGTCGGGCACCGGGTGCGCGGCCTCGACGATCTCGATGCGCCGGCACGGCGCCGCATAGCCGTAACGCGTGACCACCAGGCCGTGCAGCGCGCCGGGCCAGTGGGCCTCGACCGCCTGCGCCATCGCCGCCGACGCCTTGCCGGCGCCGATCACCAGCAGCCGCCCGCGCGGCGGCGGCGGCAGCTGCGCCGGCACGCACAGCGCCGGCTGCGCGCTGGCCACCGCGGCGTCGAACATGCGGCGCAGCAGCGCCGCGGGATCCTCGCCGGCGTGCGGCGCGCGTTCAGCGGTCATCGGGGTCTCTCGTCTCAGGCCTCGGCGGGCGGCTCCTGGCCGATCTCGAAATTGGCCAGCTTCTCCAGCGCGCGCACCATGGCCGAATGATCCCACGCCTTGCCGCCGTGCGCGGCGCAGGCGTTGAACAGCTCCTGCGCGGTGGCGGTGTTGGGCAGCGCCACGCCCAGCGCGCGCGCGCTCGACAGCGCCAGGTTCAGGTCCTTCTGGTGCAGCTCGATGCGGAAGCCCGGGTCGAAGGTGCGCCGGATCATGCGCTCGCCGTGCACTTCCAGGATCTTCGACGAGGCGAAGCCGCCCATCAACGCGGTCCGCACCCGCGCCGGGTCGGCGCCGGCGCGCGCGGCGAACAGCAGCGCCTCGGACACCGCCTCGATGTTCAGCGCGACGATGATCTGATTGGCCACCTTGGCCGTCTGGCCGTCGCCGTGGCCGCCGACCAGGGTGATGTTGCGGCCCATGCGCTCGAACAGCGGCTTGACGCGGTCGAACGCGTGCTGCGTGCCGCCGACCATGATCGACAGCGTGGCGTTGCGCGCGCCGACCTCGCCGCCCGACACCGGCGCGTCGAGATAGTCGCAGCCCAGGGCCTCGATGCGCGCGGCGAAGTCCTTGGTCGCGATCGGGGAGATCGAACTCATGTCGACCACCACCTTGCCGGCGCCGAGGCCTTCGGCCACGCCGCCGGCGGCGAACAGCACCTTGTCCACGTCCGGGGTGTCGGGCAGCATCAGGAACACGATGTCGGCCTGCCGCGCCACCGCGGCCGGGCTGTCGCAGCGCACCGCGGTGCTGGCGGCGATCGCCTCCGGGTACTTGCTGCGGGTGTGCACGAACAGCTGGTGGCCGGCGGCGATCAGCTGCGCGGCCATCGGCGCGCCCATGATGCCCAGGCCGATGAAACCGAGTGATTGCGCGGACGGGGTGGCAGTGCTCATCGGGAATGTCTCCGTGTCGGTCGGTGTCGGGGGGTCGGGGGGTCGGGGGGGCGGGGTGCCGGCTTCAGGCGCCGGTCTGGCTGTGCAGCCAGCCCAGGCCGGCTTCGGTGCCGGCGGCCGGCTTGTATTCGCAGCCGATCCAGCCGCGGTAGCCGATGCGGTCCAGGTGCGCGAACAGGAACGGGTAATGGATCTCGCCGCTGCCGGGCTCGTGGCGCCCGGGGTTGTCGGCCAGCTGCACGTGGGCGATGCGCGGCAGGTGCGCCTGCAGCGTGGCCGCCAGCTCGCCTTCCATGCGCTGGGCGTGGTAGATGTCGTACTGCACGAAGGCGTTGGCCGCGCCGACCTCGTCGAGGATGTCCAGCGCCTGCGCGGTGCGGTGGACGAAGAAGCCGGGGATGTCGAAGGTGTTGATCGGCTCGACCAGCAGCTTCAGCCCGGCCCGCTCGAGCTCGGCGGCGGCATGGCGCAGGTTGGCCACCAGGGTGGCGCGCAGCAGCGCGGGATCGACGCCGGCCGGCGCCTTGCCGGCCAGGCAGTTGAGCTGGCCGACGCCGAGCACCCGCGCGTACTCCAGCGCGGTGGCCACGCCGGCGCGGAACTCGTCGACGCGATCGGGCAGGCAGGCGATGCCGCGCTCGCCGGCGTCCCAGTCGCCGGCCGGCAGGTTGTGCAGCACCAGCTGCAGCCGGTGGCGGTCGAGCAGCGCGCGGATCTGCGCCGCCGGCCATGCGTAGGGGAACAGGAACTCGACGGCCTCGAAGCCGGCGGCGGCGGCGCGCTCGAAGCGCTCGAGGAACGGGACCTCGGTGAACAGCATGCTGAGGTTGGCGGCGAATCGCGGCATTCCCCTGTCTCCTTGTCGTGGGATGGTCATTCCAGCAGCCCGGCCTGTTGCAGCCCGGCCTGGCCTTGCGGGTGGCGGCAGTCGATGGCCTCGAACTCCACCACATTGTCGATTTCGGTGCCCATGGCGATGTTGGTCACCCGCTCCAGGATCACCTCGACCACCACCGGCACGCGGTGCTCGCGCGCCAGTTCGCGCGCCCGGCGCAGCGCCGGGCCGATGTCCTGCGGCGCGGTCACGCGCAGCGCCTTGCAGCCCAGGCCCTGCACCACCGCGACGTGGTCGACGCCGTAGCCGCGCAGCCCGGCCGCGTCGGCCGGCATGTTCTGGTTGTCGAAACCCAGCTGCACACAGTAGTCCATGTCGAAATTGCGCTGCGCCTGGCGGATCAGGCCCAGATAGCTGTTGTTGACCAGCACGTGCACGTACGGCAGGCGGAACTGGGCGCCGACGGCGAGTTCCTCGATCAGGAACTGGAAATCGTAATCGCCCGACAGCGCCACCACGTTGCGTGTCGGATCGTCGGCGACGACGCCGAGCGCGGCCGGGATGGTCCACCCCAGGGGCCCTGCCTGGCCGCAGTTGATCCATTGCCGCGGACCGAACACCTGCAGGAACTGCGCGCCGGCGATTTGCGACAACCCGATGGTCGACACATAGGTCGTGTCGCGACCGAACGCCAGGTTCATCTCCTGGTACACGCGCATGGGCTTGATCGGCTGATCGTCGTGGTCGCTCTTGCGGTGCATCAGCCGCTTGCGCTCGGCGCAGCGCGCGGCCCAGGCGCCGAAGTCCTTCAGCCGGCCGGCGTCGCGGCGCTCGCGCGCGGCCTGCACGAACAGCTCCAGCGCCGCGCGCGCGTCGCTGACGATGCCGTAGTCGGGCATGAACACGCGACCGATCTGGGTCGGCTCGATGTCGACGTGGACGAAGCGCCGGCCGCGGGTGTAGACGTCGATCGAGCCGGTGTGGCGGTTGGCCCAGCGGTTGCCGATGCCGAGCACGAAGTCGCTGGCCAGCATGGTGGCGTTGCCGTAGCGGTGGCTGGTCTGCAGCCCGCACATGCCGGCCATCAGCGGATGGTCGTCGGCGATGCTGCCCCAGCCCATCAGCGTCGGGATCACCGGCACGCCGGTGAGCTCGGCGAAGGCGACCAGCAACTCCGACGCATCGGCGTTGATGATGCCGCCGCCGGCCACGATCAGCGGCCGCTCGGCCTGCGCCAGCATGTCCAGCGCCTTGTCGATCTGGCGCCGCGACGCCGCCGGCCGGTACACCGGAAGCGGCTCGTAGGTGTCGACGTCGAAGGCGATCTCGGCCATCTGCACGTCGAACGGCAGGTCGATCAGCACCGGCCCCGGGCGGCCCGAGCGCATCAGATGGAAAGCCTGCTGGAACACGCCGGGAACCTGCGCCGGCTCGCGCACCGTGACCGCCCACTTGGTCACCGGCTTGGCGATCGACTCGATGTCCACGGCCTGGAAGTCCTCCTTGTACAGCCGCGCGCGTGGCGCCTGCCCGGTGATGCACAGGATCGGGATGCTGTCGGCGCTGGCCGAGTACAGCCCGGTGATCATGTCGGTGCCGGCCGGCCCCGAGGTGCCGATGCAGACGCCGATGTTGCCGGCGCGGGCACGGGTGTAGCCCTCGGCCATGTGCGACGCGGCCTCGACGTGGCGCGCCAGCACGTGGGCGATGGACTGCCGCGCGCGCAGCGCCGCGTACAGCGGGTTGATCGCCGCCCCGGGAACGCCGAAGGCCTGGCTGACACCTTCCTTCTCCATCACCAGCACTGCCGCCTCGACGGCCTTCATCCTCGCCATGGTCGTGTCTCCCGATAGGGTCGATGGGCCCGCACCGTGTGCGGTTGGGAGGAATTCTGACCCTAGGCTCCAGGAGGCGGAAGACGTCTGAGCGGCATATGCTTTATTCCCCAGGGGAATGCAGAGGCTTTTCGGCTGTGGCCTACTGCAGGCCATGGAACACTTGCTGGACGTTCGCCTGTTCATTCGCGTGGTCGACCTGGGCTCGTTCACCCGCGCCGCGGCCGAACTGGGCCTCGGCCAGCCGGCGGCGACCAAGCGCATCGCGCAGATGGAGCGCCGCCTCGGCGCGCGGCTGCTGCACCGCTCGACCCACGGCGTGACGCCGACCGAGATCGGGCTGCTGTACTACGACAAATGCCGGCTGATCGCGCACCACGCCGAAGAGGCGCAGAGCGTTGCCGCGCTGCTGCAGTCGCAGGTGCAGGGCGGTCTGCGCGTGAGCACCTCGGTCGGTTTCGGGCGACGGGTGCTGGCGCCGCTGCTGATGCAGTTCATGCACAGCAACCCGCAGCTGCAGGTCGACCTGGCGGTCGACGACCGCTACGTCGACCTGGTCGAACAGGGAATCGACGTGGCGCTGCGCATGGGCCGGCTGGCCGACTCCACTCTCGGCGCGCGCTACCTGGGCATCAACCCGTGGGTCGCGGTGGCGTCGCCGGCGTACCTGGAGCGCCGCGGCACGCCGCAGCACCCCGGCGAGCTGGCCGCGCACGAAGCGCTGGTCTACAGCTCGGTGCAGGGCGATGCGCGCTGGCATTTCGCGGGCCCCGAGCATCAGGCCGCGGTGGTCGCTGTGGC
>JAJZEB010000023.1 GCA_021805805.1 Pseudomonadota bacterium
TAAGGCTCCGCGCTCCGTGTCCTGCACCAGAATTTCGAGCACAGAGCGCGGTCGTCCGTCTTGCGTAGGTTGGCGTGATCGAAATGTTGCGATCAATTCGGCGACAAGACTGTCAAGATGCCCCATCGATCGTCTCAGTCGTCGATTGCTGAGCGTTGGCAGGACATTGAGGAGGGGCAGCATCCTTCTTGCAGGACTGAATACCTCCGACAGCACATGATCGGCCGCGAGCACGCCGCGATTGCGCGCTCCATGAAGGTGACGGAAGTCGTAGGTAAACAGGGCCTGGCCAGCATTATCCAGGGAAACGGCCTTCAAGAGACGGGATAGGCGCACGATCTTGCTGCGCGGTGCTGCGTCATAGTGCAGCACCGAGCGAAGCGTTTCTATGAAATATTTCGCATTGCTTTTAAATATCGGAAGAAAGTCGGTCGTGGCGCCAAGTGCCGGCATGATTCGGCTTCGGAGGTGCCGCCAGTGCCGCCCTTTTGCCAGTACGATATTATTGTTGCCAACCCATTTGAAGTAAAATGGCATACCGAGTTCTCTAGGGTCGCTTTTGCTGAATAGCTCGTATCTGCTCGATATTTCCTTGGCAAGGTGCGGGCTGGTTACCATCACAATCGGTGTCGTGCCGGAATGCAATGCATAGATGGGTCCGTGTCTGTGCATTCTTTCGATTTCTATGGTGCGCGGATTGCGCCACGCCGCGGAGATCATTTCCCAGAGTGTCCGCACCGGATGGTGCATCGGCATCAAGGCTTGCTTTCCTTGGCGATCGATTTTTTCGCGGTGGACAAAGGTGGCTTGAAGCTCCCGCGCGTACCTATCGAGTGCGATGGCGGCAGCCGCGACGAACCCTAACGCTCCGGCGAGCAGCGTCAAAGGCAGTGAGGTTTTAAATGCCCATGCTGAGGCCATAGGGATTAGCGTGCCCACTGCCGTGAGCGCAATGGACCGACGCTTCCATTTTGTGCGGATAGGCGCCATCCAGAAACGCGGCTGGAGAAGACGCAACGTGGGCGGTTCGTCGCCATGACCGGAAGCGATGTAAGGGCATTTCGGTTTCTCGTCTTCTTGGGGTTCAGTCATCAATTTCTCTTTGCAAAATTTTCGCCCTGCCGATGGCATCTGCTCTAGATGGTTGATCTCTGTTGTGGGGGTATTTGGCTGCTGTTTAGGTTAAGCCGCGGTCGACGGAGGAGTCGGTAGGCGGTCGCCGAATTGGGCTTGCAGCATGATTGTCATCTACTCCGCCAGGACGCCGATAGCCTTTGCCTTGCGCATCTCGCATCAAAAAAGGTTTTTGTGCAGTGGGGAATTAAGGCCTTTGTGGTCCGCATATCGTGTATGTTAGCGGCAACCGTGGTCGGTCTCGATATAACCCCATGACCACTGCGGTATCGCGGCTCGGGCGATGTCTCGGACGGGGATGTGGGTAATTTGATAGATGATGGGGTCGATGCGCCGAGGTTCCATGCTTAAAATCATACTTGCGCAGCCGCGCGGATTTTGTGCCGGTGTGGTCCGGGCGATCGATATCGTGGAAGCCGCTTTGCGTAAATGGGGAGCGCCTGTATACGTCTTTCATCCCATTGTGCATAACGAGCGTGTAATCGATGTGCTGGCAAAGAAGGGTGCAGTTTTCGTTGCGGATATGGAGCATGTTCCGCGAGGCGCGACCGTGATATTCAGCGCACACGGTGTCGGGGTGCGCATGCGCCAAGCCGCAGAGTCGCGCGAACTCGAGGTGATCGACGCGACTTGCCCGCTGGTAGAAAAGGTGCACGCGGCAGTGCGCCGTTTCGATGCACTGGGGCGGCGCGTGGTGATCGTCGGCCATCGGGAGCACGACGAGGTGCAGGGGACCTTGGGGCAGATCTCGGCCCCAGCGCATGTCATCTCATCAGCGGTCGAAGCGGGACATGTCGAGATCGACGGCGACGTTCCGCTGGCTTTCGTGACCCAGACGACGCTGAGTTCTACCGATGTCCGGGAGATCGTGTGCATCCTCCGTGCGCGATTTCCTGGCATCGTCGGCCCTGATGCGGGTGATATTTGCTATGCGACTGAAAATCGGCAGCGCGCGGTACGCGCGCTTTGCGCAGTCGTGGACATCGTGCTGGTCGTTGGTTCGGCCAGCAGTTCCAACGCCAATCGGCTTTTGGATGTTGCCCGGGCAGAGGGCAGGCCAGCCTATCTGCTTGCGGATGGACGAGGTTTGCAGACCGGCTGGTTCGATGGGCTGAGGACCATCGGATTGACGGCGGGTGCCTCGACCCCAGATGATGCGGTTGCGGACGTACTTGCAGCGTTGGCGCGGATTGCGGAGACGGAGATCAGCGTGATGGCCGGGCCAAGCGAAACCGTCCATTTCAAGTTTCCGGCGGGCTTGGCCCCGATGCCGTGACTTCGGCTGGAGTTGCCTGGCACGCGCGGAATCTGGCCGCGCGGGAAACTTCGGGTGTGCTTGTCATGCTGCCCCCGGGCCCTGGCCATTCTGAACAGGCTGGATGCGAACGCGTCGCGGCGGCGGCGATGGCGGGCGCAGGCGCGCTTCGTGTCGGCAGCGCCCCGCATCGAACTCACTGCATGAACCAGCCGTGGCTGACGACGAGCGACTGGCCGGTCAACGCGCTGGAGCCGAAGCTCGCGAACAGCAACGCCACTTCGGCGACGTCCTGTACCGTCGTGAACTCGCCGTCGACGGTCTCCCTGAGCATCACCTTGGAAATGACGTCGGCCTCGCTGAGGCCAAGTTCCTGTGCCTGCTCGGGGATCTGCTTGTCGACCAGGGGGGTGCGAACGAATCCCGGGCAGATGACGTTGGCACGGATGCCGTGCGCGCCGCCTTCCTTGGCCACCGTCTTGCACAGGCCGATCAGCCCATGCTTGGCAGTCACATACGCCGACTTCAGCACCGAAGCTTCCTTCGAGTGCACCGAACCCATGTAGATGATGCTGCCGCCCCGTCCCGAGGCCTTCATGTGCGGCAGGCAAGCCTTCGTCGTCAGGAAGGCGCCGTCGAGGTGAATCGCCAGCATTTTCTTCCATTCGGCGAAGGGGAATTCCTCCACCGGGTGGACGATCTGCACCCCCGCGTTGCTCACCAGCACGTCGACCCCGCCGTAGGCGGAGACGACCTTGGCCACTGCGGCGTCGACTTCGGCTTCGCTTGTCACATCCATGGTCACCGCCATGGCCGTTCCGCCGAGCGCGGTGATCGCGTCGACCACCGCCTGGGCGGCTTGGAGATTGATGTCGGCAATGACGACCCTGGCGCCTTCGCGCGCGTAGGTCAGCGCGATCTCCTTGCCGATTCCGCTGGCTGCTCCGGTGACGATGCACACCTTGTTGTCGAGTTTCATGAGTCCTCCGCGTCGTGAATGTCTGCTTCGCAGGTTGTCGATCGGTGCAGGCGAACGGCGATCAACCCAGGTAGTCGTGCACCACCCTCCCCAGGCCGAGCGTGAGGTCGCTCAGCACATGAACTCCGGAGACGACTTCCAGCACCGGAAGCCGCGCCACCGGCGCCAGCGCATGTTCCATCAGCTGCAGCGCCACCGGCCCGGTCCATGCGCCCTTGATCACCACGTCCTCCAGCCGATATTCGACGAGTTCGCAGATGCGCGGACTTCCGTCGACGTGAGGGATGATCTTCAGAAGGAAGTTGGGCTCGAGCATTCCGCGCAACACCTTGTCGGTGTCCAAGGCGCGGTGCTTGTAGCCCATGGTGGCGGTGGCCACACGCACGGACCCATAGTCCAGTGTCCCGAGCAGGGTATCGGTTTCTGCGCGAAGCGCAGGCGACGCAAGCTTCTTCGGGAATCCCCACAGCTCGCGGCCGCCGGCGATCGGTGCCTCGTCGTTGAGGAACATCGAGTGCACGTAGCTGCCGCTTCGGCCCTGGAATCGAACCGGGATCACCTGGCCCGATTCGGTGTAGTCGCCGAACCCGGTCGAATCGGGCATGCGAATGAACTCGTACTTGACCAGCGGATCGGGGACCTCGAGCGGCTCGGGGACGACCTCGCGCAGGGCCGCCGGATCCGTGCGGTAGGTGATGACCAGAAATTCGCGGTTGACGAAGCGGTAGGGGCCCGGCGGGAAAGCCGGATTCGTCAGCGGCATGGCGAAGGCCTGCCGGCGCACGTCTTCAATGTTCATCAGCGATCTCCTCGTTGCGGGTTGGGTCGGTGCGAGACGTCGAACGCGCTGCAGCGACGCCGGCACGTCGTGGACGCACCGCCTGATGCGCGCCCATTGCGCGTGCGCACAGCGTGGGGCGCGGTGCTGGTGCACACAAGGTAGCAGCCGACGAAGCGTTCCGCTGTTACATATTCCTTTTGGTGCTTCGCGGTGCATCGAATCGGCACGCAGTCGCTGCGGCCGGCGCAAGACGAATGCGCTACGCGCCGTTGGCGCGCAGTTCGAACAACAGCGTCGCCCAGCGCGTACCGGTTCGCTGCAGCGCGTCGTCGGCGTCCCAGCGCGCGATCAGGTGCAGAGTCCGTTGCGCTCGAACAGCAGCTGCGCCGCTTGCGGGGTCAGATGCGTGAACAGTCTTCTGTCGGCATCGCGGTTGTGCTGCAGTGGATCGCCACGGGTCAGCGGCACCGAGGCCAGCAATCGACCGTGCGGGCGGCGGCGTGTTGCGCGTAGTAGGCGGCGGTGGCCGGGTCCAAGTTCAGCTCGGTGCGCTGGCGGGGCGCCTCGCCGCGCAGTCGCTCGAAATCCTGACGGCCGTGCGTCACAGCAGCCCGGCGGGCGGCGGCGCGCTCTTGCTGCCACGGCCACCGTGGGCTCGCCCAGCGCAGCGGCAAGCGCGCGGCTGGCGGAGGTACAGGGCCAGGCCGAGTGCGATCAACAGCAGCGGACCGATGAGGTGGAACATCTCGCTCGGGATGAGTCCCAGGTACTTGGCAACGCCGAGCGAGCCGATGACGATGAGTGCGACCGGGAAGATTCGCATGGTGTTCTCCAACTCGAGTTGAGGGGGCGATGGGAATGGCTTGAAGCCGGCAAGCCTCAGGAGTGCTTGTCCGGCGCAGATGGTCGAGCGGACGCCGGCGAGGACGAGCCACGATTGCCGGCGGACTCCGGGCTGGATGCATCGCCGCCCGCGCCGCAATGCGACTGCCACTGCCGCATGCCGGCGCGAAAGCGCTCGCGCTCGTCTTCGCTCAGATTGGCCCAGCCGGGGCCGAAGTGGCGGTGCATGCGTCGCTCCCAGCGGTCTTGCATGCGCCCACGCATGTCCGCGCGCCAAAGCGGGCCCCGCGCAAGCATCGCCACGCCGATGCCGATCAGAAGCAAGGGCCAGGACAGCTGCGCCAAAGCGGGATCGATGAGGCCGAAGTGGTTGAGCAACTCGAACACGCCAACGGCGATGAGGACGAGCGGAAGGATGCGCATGGTTTTCTCCAGGACGGGGGCGCGGCGCGTGCGCGCTAGACAATGAGGTCGCCGTATTCGGCGTGCAGCCGCGCGCGCAGCGCGAGCACGGCGTAGCGCTTGCGCGCGAGCAAGGTGTTCGGCGGCACGCGCCATCGCGCGGCCATGTCGGCGAACGAAAGGCCTTCGATCTCGTGCGCCACGAAGACGTCGCGCTGTGCCGGCGGCAGCGTTTGCAGCGCGGCTTGTATCGAGCCCAGCAGCACCGACCGGGCATAGGCTGCATCAGGCCCCGCGGCAGGGTCGGGCAGGTTGTCTTCGAGCCAGCTGCGGCCATCTCCATCATCGGCGGCCGGCAGCGGTTCCTCCTTCTTCTTGCGCGCGCGGTCGATGATGCGGTTCTTGGCCACTCGGAACAGCCACGCGCCGGCTTGCTCGATCGCATCCGCGGTCACGTAGAACTCGAGCAACACGTCCTGCAGGATGTCCTCGGCCTCGGCCGTATCGCGCACTTGGCGGAGGATGAAGCGACCCAACCGCGAGCGCTCGCGCTTGACGATTTCGGTGAAGCGCGGAGCGTCGACAGGCATGGAGGAGTGGGCTGGCGGCGGCAGGCTGGAGACGGCGTCCATTTCAGGTAGACGCGTCAACGCGAAAAATATTGCGGGCCCGCTGCAGCAAAGCGCGGCGCGGCCGTGCCGGCGTCAGGCGCGCGGGCGAAGCATCTGGAACATGTCTCCCAGCGCGGCGTAGTCGCCCTGGTAGCCAGCGCGCAGGACCGGGCGGGCGGCGTGGGTGTCGAACAGGCCCTGCTTGAGGAAGACCTTGCGGATGTGCACGCCCACCACCTGACCCAGCGCCAGCCAGTTGTCCATCGGGCGACCGGCGACATCGTGCAGGCGGACCACCTGCAGCAGCCGGCATTCGAGCGCGGCCGGGGACTCGCCGACACGCGGCACCGACACGTTGCGCCCAGCCACCGGAGTGAGGCCCGCGAGTTCGAATTCGTCGACCTCGGGCGCGACCGGCGCGGAGGTCCGGTTCATCCTGTCGGCAAGTTCGTGCGAGCACAGGTTCCAGACGAACTCCCCGGTCTGCTCGACATTGCGCAGCGTGTCCTTGCGGCCCTCGCTGCTGAATCCGATGACCGGCGGCGCGCTGGCGAAGGCGCCGAAAAAGCTGTAGGGCGCGAGATTGAGCCGCCCGTCGGCCGAGCGGGTCGACATCCAGCCGATCACCCGTGGCGCGACGATGGCCTTGAACGGGTCGTGTGCCAGTCCGTGGCCGGTGGCCGGATCGTAGAAGTGCACGTCCGATCCGTGGTCCGCGGTCTTGTCTTCCGAATGGGTCGTCATGGCAGTGCGCAGGGGGGCCGAGCGGCCCATGCTAGTCCACTGCGTCGGTGCGATCGCACCCCCGCCGGGGGACCATGGGGCGTCGAGCCGGGTCGCGCTTGCTCCGGCCAGGCGTGGGCATGGGCGACTGCGGCTGCTGCGCGCGCGAAACGGTTGTCTGGCGCGCCGTGTGTTCGAGGACGCGCCAATTGACCCTGTATGGTTATGCACTTTAAATAGTTGAGGCTATTTACCCAATTCAACCTGTCATTTGACACGGAGTCGCAGCGCTGGGAACAATGCGCTCTCAGTACGAACCACCGAGAGGTTGATCATGACCGCGGTTATCCAGCACGGCACGCTCCCGAATTCCCGGGAATCGAATCGCCGCAGTCTGCGCGCAATACTCCGGGAGAAGCCATGCCTGCGGGTCATCGAGGCGCACAGCGCGATGTGCGCGATCCTGGCGGATTCGGTCGGAATTCCGCACGAAGGCGACACGATCGAATATGACGCGTTCTGGTCGGGGTCGCTCACCGACGCGACCGCCAGGGGAAAGCCGGACTCTGGGGTTCTGGATATACGGCATCGCCTGTCGAACATCGATGAAATTCTCGACGTCACGCCGAAACCGGTGATTGTCGACGCAGACTCCGGGGGATATTCCGATCATTTTGCGATCAACGTTCGCACGCTCGAGCGGCATGGTGTATCAGCCGTCATTATCGAAGACAAAACCGGATTGAAGAAGAATTCATTGCTCGGGAACACTGCGAAACAGGCCCAGGAATCGATTCCGGCGTTCTGCGACAAGATCGCGCGCGGCAAGCAGGCGCAGTCGACGCACGATTTCATGATCATCGCGCGCATCGAAAGCCTGGTGCTCGGCGCCGGCATGGGCGATGCGCTCGAGCGCGCGCGTGCCTATGTCGCCGCGGGCGCCGACGGCATCATGATCCACACGAATTGCCCGGAACCCGAAGAGGTCATCGAGTTCGCTGCGCAGTTCCGCGCCTTGCACCCGGGCATCCCCCTGGTGTGCGTTCCGACCCGGCTGGCCGGCGTGCGCTTCGACGAATTCGCGCGCCACCGTTTCAACGTCGTCATCTATGCCAACCAGTTGCTGCGCGCCGCCTACCCGGCGATGCGGCAGGTCGCTTTCGCGATCCTCAAGGACGGGCGCGCGCTGGAGGCCGAAGCGCATTGCATGTCGGTCGACGACATCCTGAGCCTGGTCCCAGGGACACGCTGAGACAACCCGGAGCCCGTGCCATGGCCATTGCCGCGGATCGCTTCGTGGACCAGCTGGCGGAGCTGGGCGTGCACTGCGTGGCCGGAGTCCCGGACTCCGTGCTGCAAGCGCTCGGCATCGCGCTGGCGCGCGACGGCAGCCCCGTGCGCCATCGTGTCGCCTGCAACGAGGGCGCAGCGGTCGGCATGGCGATCGGCCATCACCTGGCCACAGGCGAGGTGCCGGCGGTCTACATGCAGAACTCCGGGCTGGGAAACGCGGTCAACCCGCTGGTGTCGATCGCGGCCGCCGACGTGTGCGCGATCCCGATGCTCCTGCTGGTCGGCTGGCGCGGCGAGATCGACGTCGCCGGCAGTCAGGTTGTCGATGAGCCGCAGCACGCCTTGCAGGGCAAGGTGACGCGGGGGCAGCTGGACCTGTTGGCGATCCGCCATGAGGTCGTCGGCGCCGATGTGGACGATGTGCGGCCGGTGCTGCAGCGTTTGCTGCGCCACGCGATCGATCGCCGCGAGCCGGTCGCCCTTGTATTTCGGCGCAATGCCTTCTCGGCAGGCGCCGAGCTGCCGGCGCGCGCGCGCGCCGCGTCGCGCGCGATGACGCGCGAACACGCCATCGAGGCCTGCCTGCGGGCCATTCCCCGCGGCACGGTCACCGTGACGACGACAGGCATGGCGGCGCGGGAACTGTTCGCGTTGCGCGACAAGCGAGGCGAGTCGCACGACTTCGATTTCCTCGTCGTCGGCGCGATGGGACATGCCTCGCATATCGCGCTGGGCATTGCCGGCAGCCGGCAAGGCTGCGCAGTGGTCTGCCTGGATGGGGACGGCGCCGCGCTGATGCATCTGGGCGCCTTGCCGACGTGTGCGCGCGCGCCCGGCCTGGTCCACGTGGTGCTGAACAACGATGCGCACGAATCGGTCGGTGGGCAGCACACCTGCGTTCCGGGGCTGCGCTTCGCAAAGCTGGCGCGTGCCTGCGGTTACGCGAAGGTGTTCACCGTCCGCAGCGCGCAGGCGCTGGAAGCGATCGTCGCCGACGCCGTCGACGGCACCGGCAATTGTTTCATCGAAGTCATCTGCCGCGTCGGTCATCGCGCGGACCTGGGCAGGCCGACGGTTCGGCCAGGCGTCGCCAAGGAACAGTTCATGCGTGCCCTGCGGGGCGAATCCGGAGACCATTGAATGCGAGACGTGAAAGTTGTGGCGTCGAACGTTCGCGCGTTGACGCCGGCGATGCTCGGCGCATGCACGATCGCCCCGCATCCGGACGCTGCCGAAGGTGCCGTCGTGGTCGTCGAGGCGGTTTCGCGCGAAGGTTCGATCCGTTCCGTCGAGAACCAGGCCGGGCGCGAGGTCGCGCTGTATCAAGGCGACCGTTTCGTCGGCGTTCTGGCCAACCGTCGCTCGAGCACGTCGGAGTACGGCCACGTTCCGGCACCGTGCGCTCCCGGCGCGCTCCCGGAACTCGACCTGCTGTCGCACGGCGGAGTGATCGGGCAGGGATTGAGCATCCCGCCGTGTCGGGCGGCGTGCGGGTTCACCAAGGTCAAGGTGCTCGGTGCGCTGATGCACGGGGGGCGCGCGGTGTTCCTGCGCGACCTCTGTTCCGCCCCGGTCGCGCCGAGGCCGGCGCCTGCGGTCCCGACGATCCTGGTCTGCGGCAGCGCGGCCGAGGTCGGAAAGACCACCGCCTGCACGGCGCTGATTCGTGCGCTGAAGCGGCACGGGCTGAGCGTCGGCGGCGCCAAGCTCACCGGAACCGGCCGCCTGCGCGACATCCTCGGCATGCGCGATGCGGGCGCCGACCACGTGCTCGATTTCCCGTCGGTCGGTCTGGCCACGACGTATACGGCGCCCGCCGCGGTGCTCGACGCCGCGCGCGCCATCCTTTCCCACCTCGACTCGCGCGGGTGCGATATCGTCGTTGCCGAACTCGGCGGGGACATCATCGAAGCCTGCGCCGACCATCTGCTGCTGGATTCCGCGCTGGCGAAGCGGACCCACGCCATCGTCCACGTCGCAGGAGACGTCATCGGCATCATCGGCGCCGCCGAACTATACCGCCGTGCAGGACTGGCGGACCGTGTGCATCCGACCATCCCGAAGGACCGGAACCCGCTCGGAACGACCGAGCGGCTGCGCGCACTCGGCTGGACGGCGCTGGACGCGATGGATGCGGCCGCCTGCGATGCCTTCGTCGGCAGATGGATCGCGGGCGGCGATGCTTGACTCAGGACTCTGGCCCTCCGGCCTTCCGTGGCCGCATCCGGGAATCGGGCGCGAAGTCGCGTTCCTGTCGATCGTGCTTGTCTTCTCCGTCCTTTCGTCGGCTCTGGGAATCGGCGGCTTTGCCTTGCTGCCGCTGTTCGTTTGGCACTACGGCGCGAAGGCCGGCGTCACCGTCATCACCCTCTATTTCCTGTTCCAGAACGTCAGCAAGCTGGTGCTGCTGTGGCGTCACGTCGATTTCGCGGTGGCCTGGAAACTCGTCGCCTGGGCCGCACCGGGCGCGATCGCCGGAGGCGCGCTGCTGGTGGTGATTCCGGCGCAGCACTTCCAGCGCATCCTCGGCGCGGGGATCCTGCTGCTCGTGCTGGTGCCGCGCGTGCTGCCGAACCCACGCCGGCCTTCGGCGACCATGCGGCGCGCAGGCTTTGCCTCGTTCGGTATCGCCTACGGCGTCGTCTCGGGCGTGCTCGGCAGCGGCAATGTGCTCAAGGGGCCGTTGCTGACGTCGATCGGAGTCCTCAAGGAACGATACATCGGAACCTACGCGCTGACCTCGCTGGCGTTGAACGTTCCGAAGCTCGTCGTCTACCACGAGGGCGGCATCGCATCGTCCCAGCTGCTGGCCAGGTCATGGCCGCTTCTCGTCGTTTCGCTGACCGGCACCTATATCGGCAAGCGGGTCCTGCGCCACATTCCCGATGCGGTGTTCGAGCGGGTGACGACGATCACGTTTGTCATTTCGGCACTTTTGATGATTCTGCTCCCGACATGAACGACATTTCCCGACACGCAGCGCCGACCGCCGGCTTTCGCAGCAGCGCTTTGCGGGCGGGCGACGAAGGTTCGCGCGTGGCCGGCGCGCGGTTGTCCGGGCCCGACAAGGTCGAGGTCATCAACCCCCATGACGGCAGCGCGATCGCGACGCTCTCGGTCGCCGGCGCGGATGATGCCACCCGGGCGCTGGACCATGCGAGGACCTACCGCGCACGCCTGTCGCGGCACCGCAGGCGCGAGATACTGCTGCGCGCGGCGCAGGCGCTGGATTCCCGCTTCGACGAAGCGGCGACGCTGATCAGCCTGGAGTCGGGGCTGAGCCTGGTCGATACCGGGCGCGAGGTTCGCCGGGTGCTTGCCGTGCTGCAAACCGCTGCAGCGGAGTTGCTGCGCGACGATGCAGCCAGCTTCGCCGGCGATACGACGCCTGAAGAAGCGCGGCGTCGGATCGTGACCAGCCGCGAACCGCTCGACGGCGCGATCCTTGCGATCACGCCGTTCAACCACCCGATGCACCAGGTCGCAGGCAAGGTCGTTCCTGCCGTCGCAACCAACAACAGGGTCGTGCTCAAGCCCTCGGAGAAGACCCCTCTTTCCGCGCTGTATTTTGCCGACCTGATGCTCGATGCAGGGCTGCCTTCCCCGATGCTCCAGGTCCTGGTCGGACCTGCACCCAGCATCGTCGGTTGCCTGCTGCGCCGTCCGGAGATCGCGATGCTGAGCTTCACCGGAAGCGTCGAGACCGGGCGCATGCTCGCGTCGCGCACCGGCGCGCGGCGCCTGGTGCTGGAACTCGGCGGCAACGATGCGCTGATCGTGATGGACGACGCCGACGTGCAGCGGGCAGCGCTTCTCGCCGCCGAGGGTGCTTTCGCGAACTCCGGGCAGCGTTGCACCGCGGTCAAGCGCATCCTGGTGCAGCGGAGGCTGGCGGCGGATTTCACCGCCAGGCTTGCCGAGCTGACGGCGGAGTGGACCTGGGGCGATCCACGCACGACGCGCATCGGCACCGTCATCGACGAAAGCGCAGCGCGACAGGTCGAGTCCAGGGTCGCTGCCGCGATCGACACCGGTGCGCGGCTGCTCGTCGGCCACCGCGTCGCCGGAGCCGCCTACGCGCCCACGGTCCTGGCCGAAGTCGACCCGGGAATGCGCCTGGTGCAGGATGAGACGTTCGGCCCGGTGGCGCCGGTCATCGCGTTCGACACCGTCGACGAGGCGATCGCGATCGCGAACGGAACCGCCTTCGGACTTTCCGCCTCGGTGTGCACGAACCGGCTCGACGTGATCGATCGCCTGTTCCACGCGCTTCGGGTCGGGGCGCTCAACGTCTGGGAGGTTCCCGGCTGGAGGACCGAACTGGCGCCATTCGGTGGAGTCAAGGCTTCCGGGCTCGGCGACAAGGAAGGCGTGCTCGAGGCAATGCGCGGGTACACCACGATCAAATCCCTTTCCATGCCTTGGGGGGCGTGACGATGAACATGCAGCATCTGCTTTCGGTCGACCAGTTCGATCGCGATCGCGTCGAAGCGCTGTTCGCGGTGGCGCGCGCGGCCGAGCCGGTGGCGCGACGCCGCAAGGTGTGCCGGGCCCTGGAAGGCGCGGTGCTCGGCAACCTGTTCTTCGAGGCCAGCACGCGTACCCGGATCAGCTTTGCCGCGGCGTTCTGCCGCCTCGGCGGCGCGGTGTGCGACACCACCGGGTTCACGTTCTCGTCGATGGCCAAGGGCGAGTCGATCCACGACACCAGCCGGGTGATCAGCGGCTACGTCGACGCGCTGGTCGTACGCCACCCGGAGCGCGGCTCGGCCGCGCAGTTCGCGCAGGCCACCTGCATCCCGGTGATCAACGGCGGCGACGGACCGGGCGAGCACCCCAGCCAGGCGCTGCTCGACCTCTACACCATCGAGCGCGAGTTCGAGCGCGTGGGCCGCGAGGTCGACGGTGCGCATGTCGCGCTGATCGGCGACCTGAAATACGGCCGCACCGTGCACTCGCTGCTCAAGCTGCTGTCGCTGTACCGCGGCATGCGCTTCACGCTGATCGCCCCGCCCGGGCTTGAGATGCCGGCCGAGCTGTGCGCGGTCGTCGCGCGCCGCGGCCACCGGATCGACGTCCGCACGACGCTGCGCCAGCCCCTGGAGCAGCTCGACGTCGCGTACGCGACGCGGATCCAGCGCGAGCGGATCACCGACGAGGCGATCGACGGCTATACGCCCGAGTTCCGCGTCGACAAGGCGTTTGTCGATACCTGCTGCGGTCCGCGCACGGTGCTGATGCATCCGCTGCCGCGCGACAGCGCGCCCGGGGCCAACGACCTCGGCACCGACCTGGACACCGACCCGAGAACGGCGATCTTCCGGCAGTCGGACAGTGGCGTGGCGGTGCGGATGGCGATTTTCGCGACCCTGCTCGGTGTCGACCAGAAGCTGCTCGGCCCGCTGCCGGACGCAGGCTGGCGCAGCCCGGAGCGCATCGGGCCCGATGATGCGCCGTTCTACACGCTGGCAGCGGCAAGCCGCGGCTTCGGAGCGGATTGACGCGTTGCGCCCCGGGTCAGCCGGGCAGGATGCAGTCGGCGAACTGCGCAGCGACCGCGTCGATGTGCGCCTGCCGCAGCGCGTCCGTCTCGAACTGCCTGGCCAGCGGCCCGTCGATCAGCAAAAAGGCCAGGCCGTGGACGTGCGCCCACAGGATCGTGGCGTCGGTGGCTGCGGCGGCGGGCCCATGGACGATCGTGGCCAGGCGACGCAACTCGGCGAAGGCCCGCCCGCCTGCGTCGCGCACCTCGGTGAAGCGTTGCGGGTCGCACGCGTCGGCCCGGAACATGAGTCTGAAGACGCCCGGCTGGGACAACGCGAAATCGACATAGGCGCGGCCCGACGCGAGCAGGGTCGCGCGCACGCCAAGCGTCGGTGCGGCGTCGTTGCACGCGCGCAGACGCCTGGCAAGGTCGTCGAATGCCGTCGCGACGAGCGCGGCAAGCAGCGTTTCCCGATCCGCGAAATAGTGATAGGGCGCCTGGTGGGTGCAACCGGCCCGGCGCGCGACCTCGCGCATGCGCAGCGCGGCCACGCCGCCTTCCATCAGCAGTTCGCGGCCGATGCGCAGCAGGTCGGCGCGCAAGTCCCTGGCCGCGTCCGCCCTGGGTCGCCCGAGTCGCCTGGTTTGCATGGGCACCGAGCATAGCCGATCGCAGTGGAATTTGACAGCGTCTAATTAACCGTCTAGATTCGCGCTGTCCGACATTCGCGCGCTTCGGCGCATCGAGGCCATGGAAGACAGTGCCCAGCAGTACGACGCCATCGTGATCGGTTCCGGAATCGGCGGCCTGACCACCGCCGGTCTGCTGGCGGGCGTGGCCGGCAAGGCGGTGCTGGTGCTCGAGAAGCACACCGAGCCGGGCGGCCTTACCCACGTCTTCCGGCGCGACGGCGCGTGCTGGGACGTCGGGCTGCATTACGTCGGCGAAGTCGGGCCGGGCTCGCAGCCACGCGCGCTGTTCGACTACCTGTCCGGCGGGGCGCTGCGCTGGAACCGGATGCCCGAACGCTTCGAGCGTTTCATCTACCCGGAGCTCGAATTCGCCGTGCCGTCCGACCCCGCCGCGTACGAGCGGGCGTTGTGCGACGCGTTTGCCGACGAGGCGCCGGCGCTGCGGCGCTATTTCGCCGATGTCCGCCGCGCCGCGAACTGGGCCCGGCTGGGATTCGTGCGCGCCATGGTCCCGCGGCCGCTGGAGCCGCTGCTGCGGCTGTGGCAGGGCCTGAGCGGCGGGCTGGCCACGCGGACCACCGGCGAGGTGCTTGCGGCACGCTTTCGTTCGCCGGCCTTGCGCGCGCTGCTCGCCAGCCAGTGGGGCGACTACGGACTGCCGCCGGCGCGCAGCGCATTCGCGATCCATGCCCAGGTCGTCGGCCATTACCTGCACGGGGCCTGGTTCCCCGAGGGCGGGGCGGGTCGCATCGCGCGCACGTTCGAGCCGGGAATCGAGCGCGCCGGCGGCGCGATCCGCGTCGGCATGGACGTGCAGGGCATCGTGGTCGAAGGCGGGCGCGCGATCGGCGTGCGGGTGCTTGATCGCCGCGGACCTGATCCGGTGGCGCGCACCTTCCGGGCGCCGGTGGTCGTGTCCGGCATCGGCGCGCAGGCCACGTTCACGCGGCTGCTGCCGACCGACGGCAGCGTCGGCGCGATGACCGCGGCGCTGCGCGCGCGGCTGCAGCGCCTGCGCGGCGGTCTGTCCGCGGTGACCCTGTACCTGCGCCTCGCTGCGGACCCGCGCAGCCTCGGCGTGCAGGGCGAGAACTACTGGATCCACGCCGGCTACGACCATGACGACATCGCAGGCCAGACCCGCGCGCTGGTCGGCGGGCGGCCGAGCAGCCTCTACGTGTCGTTTCCGTCGGTCAAATCAGGCGACTCGCTGGCGCATACCGCGGAAATCATCGCCTTTGTCGACGACGGGGTGTTCGCGCCGTGGCGCGACCAGGTCACGGGCGCACGCGACGCCGGCTACGCCGCGCTGAAGCAGCGCATCGCCGACGGCATGCTCGAACGGGCCGATGCCCACATCCGCGGACTGGCCGCGCTGGTGTCGTACGCCGAACTGTCGACGCCGCTGACGGTCGAGCACTACACCGGTCATCCGGACGGTCATTTCTACGGGCTGCCGGCGACTCCCGAGCGCTATCGCGGCAATCGTCTGCCGGGCCCGCGCACGCCGATCCAGGGGCTGTACCTGACGGGGTCGGACGCCGGCTGCCTGGGCATCGTCGGTGCGATGATGGGTGGCGTCGGCGCCGCCTGCCAGGTGCTGGGCGGCAGCGCGTTCCCGCGGATCCGATCGGCCCTCAGGGCCGGCCCGGCGCCTGCCGCCGGCGGCGCGTTGCCGGCGGGGAAAAGCCGCGCGCGGCTTGTCGCACGAAGCGCGCTGACGCCTTCGATCTGGCAACTGGATTTCGATCTCGACGCGGCGCCGCCGGTGTGGGCGCCGGGGCAGTTCGCGCGGCTGCGGGTCGGCGATGCCCAGTGGCGCGACTATTCGATCGCCGGCTGCGACGCCGGCCGCCTGCGGCTGCTGGTCAGCACCCGCACCGGCGGTCACGGGTCGCGCTACGCGCAAAGCGCCGCGGTCGGCATGTCGACCGAAATCGAGTTGCCGCTCGGGCGGTACCGGCTCAGCGGCAGCGACCGACGCCAGGTGTTCGTGGCCACCGGCACCGGATTGGCACCTTTGCTGCCGATGTTCGCCTCACTGCGACTCCGGGGTCGGCTGGCCGACGCGGTGTTGCTGTACGGCTGCCGGACGCTTGCCGATGACATCACCACCCGGTTCGAGCCGCTACCCGGGCGCGTCGTCCGCTGCCTGAGCCGCGACGCCGCGCCAGCCGGCGGCTACGCCGGCCGCGTGAGCGCGGCGCTCGACGGCTTCGCATTCGACCCCGAGGCGACCGATTTCTATCTGTGCGGGTCGTCGGCCATGGTTGCGGACTGCCGCGCGCTGCTGCAGCAGCGCGGCGCGCACCACCTGTTCACCGAGCTGTTCTGAGCCGGCGCTGCGGCGGCGTGCCGCCGCAGCGCGCCAGGCCCCCCGCTCACCGCCCCGGCGGAGCCAGCAGCGCAGGCAGTTCGGCCAGGCTGCGCACCTCGTGGTCGGGCGCGCCGGGCAGGCACTCGCGGCGCTGGCCGTAGCGGTTGCACCAGACCACGCGCATGCCGAACGCCGAGGCGCCGAAGGCGTCCCAGCCGTTGGACGACTGGAACGACACCTGGTTGGCGGCCAGTCCGAGCTGCTCCAGGCCGTAGGCGTAGACCTTCGGGTGGGTCTTGAAGACCTTGACCGCGTCGGCCGACAGCACGGCGTCGAACAGGCCGTCGAGCCCCGCGCCGCGCACCGCGGCGTCGAGCATGGCGGGCGAGCCGTTGGACAGGATCGCGGTGACGAACCCCGCCTCGCGCAAGCGGCGCAGGGTGCCGGCGACCTCGGGGAAGGCCTGCAGCGTTTCGTACAGCTCCATCAACCGCCGGTGCAGCGCCGGCGACGCAAGGCCGAGGCTGTCCAGCGTGAAATCCAGCGCGTCCGAAGTCACCTGCCAGAAATCGGCGTAGTCGCCTTGCAGCGTGCGCAGCCAGGTGTACTGCAGCTGCTTGTCGCGCCACAGCGTGGTCAGCGCGGTGCGCTTGTCCGCGGGAATATCGGCGCAGCGCGCCGCGGCGGACGCGAAATCGAACACGGTGCCATAGGCGTCGAAGACGCAGGCGCGGATTCCCTCCATCGGTGTCATCGGTAGGTCCCCCGGATCGGGTAGTCGTTGTCGATCACGAAGCGAATGCGTCGCGGCGCTGCTCGATCCCGGCCAGATAGGTCTTGCAGATCGGGCAGTGCTGGCCGCGCACGACGAACAGCGCCTGCCAGCTGCCGGGCGCGCCGAAGGTGTGGTCGTCGCCTTCGAGGCGCCGGAAGGTGACCGGCGCGAAGCGCTGGCCGGGATGCAGTTTGGTGGTCGTGTGCATACGAGGTGTCTTGTCTTGTTGTGCGCGTTGTCGGTTGTTCCGCCGGGCCCTGCGCGTGGGGGCGCCGGCGCCGGGTGGGTCACGCCGCCGCCACGCACCTGGCCGAGCGTGCCAGGCCGCCGTAGGCGTCGAGCATGCGCTCGACCCAGGCCGTCACCGGGTCGTCGGCCGCGGTCAGCGCATGCGGGCTGATCACGCGCGCCCACTGGAACGCGCCGAACACGGCGTGGTCGGCGTAGGCCGGTGCCGCGCCGGCGACGTAGGGCTGCTTGAGCAGCACGCTGCGCAGCGGCGCCAGGGTGCGGCGCAGGTCCTCGCGTGCCGGCTCGCGCTCGGCGGCCAGTGATTCGAAACTGCGGCCGAACGCCGCCTCGCGCGTGGTGCGGAAATAGTCGCGGTCCTTCGCGTGCAGCGCTGCCGGAATGTCCGGGACGACGACGCGCGCGACCGCGGCGTGCAGCACTTCGCTGGCCCACTGGTTGACGAAGCGTGCCGTGGCGCGGCCCTGTGCGCAGCCGAACAGCGACGGCGTCTGCGGGTAGTGGTCCTCCAGGTACTCGGCGATGTCCCAGCTCTCGTGCAGCCACAGGTCGCCGACGACCAGCACCGGGACCTTGCCCTGTCCCGACGGCGCGATGGCGTCTTTTTCGGTGAAGCGCCAGGCGACGGTTTCGACCGGCAGGCCCTTGTGCGCCAGCGCCATGCGGGTGCGCCAGCAATTGGGGCTGAAGCGGACGGCGTCGTCGGCGCCGGCCAGATCGAACAGGCGAATGGTGTCAGACATGCGCGGGCTCCGTGGAAGTCGGGGGCAGGGTGGACAAGGCATGGCGCGCCAGCGCGTGCATGCGGGTCGCGTCGGGATCGAGCCGGGCCATGACCCGGATCGCGAACACGACCCCCAGCAGCGCGGTGGCGTGGGCGGCAACGTCGGTGTCGCGCGCGATGGCGCCGCGGTCCACGGCGCGCTGCAGGCATTGCGCGAAGAAACGCTCGACTTCGCCCAGTCGGGTGCGCACGATGTCGCGCGCGGCACGCGACATCGTGGCTCCGTCGAGTGCGGTGTTGACCAGCAGGCAGCCCCGCTGCTGCGGGTCGGCCAGCGACAGCGCGATCAGTTCGTCGAGAAAGGCTCCGATCGCGACCAGCGGTTCCGGCTGCGCCGACAGCCGCGCCAGCCGTGTCGACAGGCCGTCGTCGGCGTAGCGCCGCAGCGCCTCGACGAACAGTCCGTCCTTGTCGCCGAAGCGGTGGTACAGCGCCGATGCGCCGATGCCGGTGGCCTGCGTCAGCGCGCGCAGCGAGGTGCCCGCATAGCCGCTTTTCCAGAACACGTCGATCGCGCGCTGCAGCACGGCGTCGTCGGAAAGTGTGCGGGATCTGGGCATCGGACTTGCTGGGATCGCTCGGTTGCTGCAGAATAATCGAACGATCGATCCAGATCAAGTCGCGCGGCGCCCCGCGCCGCCCGTCCCCGATTGCGCCGAAGGAGAATGACGTTGCAAGCGCCTCACCTGGTCTATTTCGCCGATCCGATGTGCTCGTGGTGCTGGGGGTTCTCCCCGGTGATTTCCGAGATCGCGCAGCGCCACGGCGACGCGCTGCCGATCCGTCTGGTGCTCGGCGGGCTGCGGCCGTGGACGCAGCAGCCGATGGACGCCGGCGAGCGCGCCGACGTCCGCAGCCACTGGGAGCATGTGCACGAGGCGTCGGGTCAGCCGTTCGATTTCGCGTTCTTCGATCGGCCTCGCTTCGTCTACGACACCGAGCCTGCCAGCCGTGCCGTCGTGGTGCTGCGCCGACGCGGCATGCAGACGGCGCTGGCCGCGCTGCAGCGCATCCAGCACGCGTTCTACGCGCAGAACCAGGACGTCACGGACGCCGGGACGCTGGCCGCGCTGGCTGCCGGGCTCGGTGTCGATGCGGCGGAGTTCCGGGCCGAATTCGCCAGCGAGCAGGCCATGCAGGAGACCCGCGCCGATTTCGCGATCGCGCAGCAGGCCGGGGTGCGGGGTTTCCCGACGCTGATCGCCGGCGACGGGCGCGATGGCCGCTACGCGCTGATCACCCATGGCTTCCAGCCTGCCGCGCGCATCCTGCCGGCGCTCGATCGCTGGCAGGGCAGCATCTCGGGCACCGCGGCGGACGCGGCCGGGCAATCGTGCGCGCTGCCGTGACGGTGCGCGCGGCGCTGGCTCAGGCCGGCGCGTCGGCGTTTGCGCCGTGGACCCGGGCCAAGGCGTCGACGGCGCACTGCGCGGCGTCGACGGCGCCGGCAACGTAGCCGGGGAACGGCACCGACCACTCGCTGGCGATTCCGTGCAGCCGTGCGCGCCAGGCGCCCGAGTTGGCCGTGGCCTGCGCGGGTGCGCCGTGCCGGGCGCCGTCGTCCAGATCGGACGGTACGGCCGTGCAGGGGTCGCGCGCCCAGTCCTTCAGGTCATCGAAGTCGGGCTCGGCCGCGCGCGGGCCGAACAGCCGCGCCAGCTGCGCGCGGCATGCGGCCTTGAGCTGCTCCGCGTCGAGATCAGCACGGGCGCGCGCGGGCACGGCGACGAAACCGAACAGCGCTGCGCTGCCGTCGGCGCTCGACGCATCGTGGATCTCGCCCAGCGGGCCGCGCGCGCTGTGCGCGAAACCCGACAATCCGTCGGCGCGCCAGAACGGCGCCGGGTAGACGGCGACGTACTTGGCCTGCGCCGCCATCCAGGTCGGGGTCGCGCGCCAGTTCTGCGCCAGTGCCGGCTCCAGTGCGGGCTCGAAGGTGATCGCGGCCTCGGCCAGCCGCGGCGGCAGCGCCAGCAGCACGTGCTGCACGCCGTCGATCGTGCGCGCGCCGGCGGGCGTCTCGATATCGATCGCGATGTCGCCTGCGGCATCGCGGATGCGGCGTACCCGCGCCGATGTCTGCACCCGTGTCGTGCGCAGCCGAGCGTGCAGCGCCTCGCACAGCGCGGTCATGCCGCCGCGCAGTCGCATCGAACGCGGTGACTGGACGTAGCCGGGCATGCGCAGCACTTGCGTGTGACCCGGATGCTCGAGCAGCATGTCGCCGTCGTCGTGCTGCGCGAAGCGCCCGATCCCGAGTTCGGTGACCAGCGCGTCGAGCTGCGGCTGCAGTGCGGGCCAGAACCAGGTCGCGCCGAGATCGACGCGCGCGGGCGGCTGGTTGCCGGCGGCTGCGGCGTGTGCATCGCCGGCGGTGTCGACCAGGCGCCCGCCGATGCGCGCGCGCGCTTCGAGCAGCGTGCAGTCGCAGATGCCGCGCCGCTCCAGCGCGTACGCCGCGTACAGGCCGCTGAGACCCGCGCCGACGATGACCACGTGCGGCCGGCGCACGGTCATTGCGCTGCCGCCGCCGTCATCGGCAGGCCGAGCTTGATGTAGACGGTGGCGCCGTCGGCGCCGGCATGCAGCGACAACCGGTCGCCGGCCGGCACCCGCGCCCAGCTCCAGCGCGGGGCATGACGGCCGGCGATGGTCAGTGCGCCATCGACGACCAGCAGCTCGGCGCCGCGCGCGGTCTGCAACGGCAGTGCCTCGGCGGCGGTCAGACGCTGCAGGAACACGGTCTCGTGCGCATCGGCGAACAACGGGCAGATCCGGCTTTGCGGCGTGTTCCGCCACGCTGCCGCGGCGCGCGTATCGATGCGCAACGGGGGCGTCGATTGCACCGGCATCCGATCACCGCGCCGCCGGCCGGCGACGGCAGCCACGGCGTCTCTGCGGCGGTGACGACGACGCGGCGCGAGAAATCGGCATGGACCAGCATGGCAGGACTCGGGTTGCGGTTCGGAATCGGCCGTGCGCTCGGCGGAACCTTGCGCACCGGGCCGCACTCTCAGTCGATCAGCGCGCTCCGCGCGGGCTGTCCGGCGGACGCCGTGGGCCAGCACGCCGCGCTTCGATTATCCGACCACAAAGGAGTTAATGCCATGCGATCGATCCGTGTCCCCATTCTGCTCTGCGCGCTGGCGCTCGGCCAGTCCGGCCCGGCGCTGTCCGATGGACTGCTCGAGTCGCTGGTCGATCCGCACACCATCCGCACCGTCGACGTGCAGCATCGATCGCAGACGCGCTGGACGGTCGCCATCGATCCGCTGTCGCTCGATCATCACTGAAGCGCGGCGCGTGCCGCCGCCCGCACCGCCGCGGTCAGGGTCTCGAGCAGCGTGGACGCGGCGCGCGCGTGGTGCCAGTGCAGCGCCACGTCGAGCGTCGTTCCCGGGACGAGTTCGGCCAGCGCGCCGCTGCGCAGGTGCCCGGCGACCAGGGCCTGCGGGTGCATGCCCCAGCCCATGCCCGCCAGCGCCGCGCTGACGAAAGCCTGCGGCGACGGCAGCAGGTGCCGCGGCAGCTCCACGTCGCGGCGGCAGCGGCGGCGTACCCAGCGCGCCTGCAGCTCGTCCTTGGTGCTGAACATCAGGCTGGGCGCCTGCGCCAGGCTGGCGGCACCGACGCCGGCGGAAAAATGGCGTGCGATGAACGCCGGACTGGCCGCGGCGACGTAGCGCATCGATCCCAGCGGCACCGTATTGCAGCCGCTCGGTGGGCGCGGCTGCGCCGACACCGCGGCCAGCACCGCGCCGCTGTGCAGCCACTGCGCGGTGTGGCTTTCATCGTCGACCGCGATGTCGAGCAGCACCGGCGCGCGCGCCGCGTAGGCCGCGACCGCCGGTGCGAACCAGGTCGCCAGGCTGTCGGCATTGACCGCCACGCTCAGCGTGACCCGTGTGCCGGCCTGCGCGCCGGGCAGCGGCAGCGCATCGCGCAGTTCGTGCTCGAGCAGCCGCACCTGCTCGACGTGCTGGCACAGGCGCTGCCCGACCGCGGTGGCGCGACACGGCTGATCACGCACGACCAACGCGCAGCCGACGCGTTCCTCGAGCGCACGGATGCGCTGCGACACCGCCGACGGCGTCACGTGCAAGGTGCGCGCGGCGCCGTCGAAACTGCCTTCGCGGACCACCGCGGCGAGCGCCGCAAGCGCTGCATAGTCGAGCATCGGAAATTAGAAACGCTAATGGAAAGAAAGAAAAGATAGTTTGCCTTTTCAAGAGTCGGCAAGCAAGCTGCTGCATATGAATCTGTATGCGCCAGCCTTCAGCGGTTTCTCGTCATTCGCCACAGGCCTGGGCCTGAGCTTCGGTCTGATCGTCGCGATCGGCGCGCAGAACGCGTTCGTGCTGCGCCAGGGAATCCGCCGCGAGCACATCGGCCCGGTCGTGCTGTTCTGCCTGCTGTCGGACGCGCTGCTGATCACCGCCGGGGTCGCCGGCATGGCCGAGGCACTCGGCCAGCGCGTCTGGCTGGCACGGTTGCTGGCGCTGGCCGGTGGCGGCTTTCTCGCGGTCTACGGCGCGCGTGCGTTGCTGCGCGCGCTGCGACCGCAGGCGCTGTCGGCCGCTGCCGGCGGCCCGCGGCAGGCGCTGCGCGCGGTGCTGGCGCAGACTGCGGCGTTCACGTTCCTGAATCCCCATGTCTACCTGGACACCGTGCTGCTGATGGGCAACCTGGGTGCGCGTCAGCCGGCCGCGCTGCGATCGCTGTTCGTCGGTGGTGCCGTCACCGGCAGTGCGATCTGGTTCGTGCTGCTGGGCTTCGGAAGTCGCTGGCTGGCACCGTGGTTCGCCAGCACCCGGGCCTGGCAATGGCTCGACCTGCTGACCGGCGCAACCATGTGGGTCATCGCATGGCGGTTGCTGCCGCAGATCGTCGGCTGACGCAGCGGGGCGCGCGACGCGCGCGCCGGGGCGGCGCGCCGTACCATCGACGCCAGACCGTGGAGCGCGCCACCGGGGGCGCAGCCGCGGTGCGCGACGGGAGGGCTCGGCGATGACGGCGGGGGCAAGGCACGACACGGCGCTGGCCGCGGTGCAGGGCATCGTGCTGGCCGGCGGCGCGTCGCGCCGCTTCGGCAGCGACAAGCGCCTGGCCGAGGTCGATGGCGAGCCGCTGTTGTTGCGCGCGCTGCGGCCCTGGCTGCAGGCGTGCGGCGAAGGCCTGTGCGGCGTGCTGGTGGTGCTGCGCGCCGAGTCGCCCGGCGAACGCGCGCTGGCCGCGCGGATCCAGGCCCTGGGGGCACGGACGACGTTCTGCGCCGATGCGGCGCTGGGCATGGGCCACTCGCTGGCCTGGGGCGTGGCGCAGACCGCCGCGGCCGCCGGCTGGGTGGTCGGGCTCGGCGACATGCCGGCGCTGCGCGCGGCCAGCATCGGCGCGGTGGCGCGCGCGCTGGGCGCCGGGCGGATCGTGCTGCCGATGCACGGCGGGCAGCGCGGCCATCCGGTGGGCTTCGATGCTGTATTCGGCGACGCGCTGCGCGGCCTGCGTGGCGACACCGGAGCGCGCGCGCTGCTGCAGCAGCACGCCGCCGCGGTGCGGCGTATCGAACTCGACGATTCCGGCACGCTGCTCGACGTCGACGCTCCGGCGCAGCTGGGCGCGCTGCGCGGGCGCTGAGCCGCGCGCGTCAGCGCGCAGCGAGCAGGGTGGCGATGGCCCCCGCCAGTTGTTCCAGGCTGGCCAGGTTGTGCACCGCCAGCATCGCGTCGGTGCCGGCGTGCAGCGCCGCGGCGCCGCGCGCCAGCGGCGCGTAGCCCTCGAAACGCAATAGGGGATTGAGCCACAGCACCCGGCGGCTGCGCCGTCGCAGCCAGGCCAGCTCGTCGCGCAGCGGTCCCGGCTCGCCGGTGTCCAGCCCGTCGCTGATCAGCAGCACCAGGGTGCGGCGGCCGACCAGGCGGCGGGCGTGCCGCTGGCGCAGCGTGGCCAGGCACTCGCCCAGCCGCGTGCCGCCGGCGAAGTCGTCGACCGCGGCCGCCGCCGCGCGCAGCATGTCGTCGGTGTCGGGCATCGCGAACGCATCGCCCAGGTCGGTCAGGCTGGTGCCGACGGCGAACACGTCGCGCCGCCGCAGCGTGCGCGTGGCGCTGTGCAGGAATGCGAGCAGCAGGCGCGCATAGCGCTCCATCGAGCCGGACACGTCGACCAGCAGCAGCAGCGGCGGCGGCTCGCGGCGGCGCTGCAGCCGCGGCAGCTCGATGCACTCGCCGTCGCAGCGCGCGGCGTGGCGCAGCAGCCGCGGCCAGTCGGCGCGGGCTCCGCGCGGCGCGGCGCGGGTGCGGCGCAGCGGCAGTTGCGGCAGCGCCAGCGGCAGGCTGCGCGCCAGGCGCTCGAGCAGCCGGTACTCGGTCGCGCTGACCGCGTTGAAATCGGCCTGGCGCAACTGCCGGCCGCGTCCCGCGGTCATCGCGGCGTCGAATTCGACCGCCTGCTCGGGCGGCGACGCCGCCGCGGTTGCCGCCGACGGCGGCCGCAGCGCTTCGCGCACCCGCGGCCGCTGCGTCGGCTCGACGCGGCCTTCGGCGCTGGGCAGCATCAGCGCCAGCAGCTTGGTCGCCACCGCCGGGTCGCGGAAAAAGGCGTCGAACAGTTCGTGGAACACCGCGCGATCGCGTGCCTGGCTGACGAACACCGCTTCCAGCGCAGCGCCGAGATCGTCGCGCCGCGCGACGCCGACGGCCTGAATGGCCTGGCCGGCCAGCGCGACGCGCGAAGCGTCCACCGCGAGCCCGGCGCGGCGCAGCGCGCGGGCGAAGCCGAGCAGGTTCGGCAGCAGTTTGCCTCGGCGTGCGTCGCCGAGCAGCATCGGCCTGCCTGCCTCGCGGACTCAGCCGGCGTGCGGCTCGAGCGCGGCGGCCGCCAGCAGCTCGGCGGCCAGCGCGCTGTCGAGCGCGGCCACGTCCTCGCGCTGCTTGAACAGCACGCCGGCGGTATCGGTGATCAGCTCGGGGTCGAGCTGCAGGGCGTCGAGCGCGACCAGCGCGCGCGCCCATTCGACGCTTTCGGCAATTCCCGGGGCACGCTGGAAGGCATCGGCGAACGGGGCGCTGCGCAAGCGCGCGACGAAGGCGGCGACCTGCCGGGTCAGTTCCACCGGCGCCTGCGGCACCTGCGCCTGGACGATCGCCCATTCGCGCTCGCGCTCCGGGTAGTCGAGCCAGTGGTAGAGGCAACGCCGCTTGACCGCGTCGTTGAGTTCGCGGGTGCGGTTGCTGGTCAGGATGGTCACCGGATTGATCGCCGCGCGCACCGTGCCGAGTTCCGGGATGCTGACCTGGTACTCGCCCAGATACTCGAGCAGGAAGGCCTCGAACGGTTCGTCGGCGCGGTCGACCTCGTCGATCAGCAGCAACGCGCCGGGCGCGGGCGCCTGCAGCGCCTGCAGCAGCGGCCGGCGCACCAGGTAGCGCTCCTGGTAGACCTCGCGCTCGATCTGGTCGACTTGCGCGCGACCCTCGGCGGCGCGCATGTGCAGCAGCTGCGCCGGGTAGTTCCACTCGTACAGCGCCTCACGCAGCTCGAGGCCGTCGTAGCACTGCAGCCGCAGCAACTGGCGGCCGAGCACCGCGGCCAGGGCCTTGGCCAGCTCGGTCTTGCCCACGCCGGGTTCGCCCTCGAGCAGCAGCGGGCGCTGCAGCCGCAACGCCAGGAACACCGCGGTGGCCAGGCGCCGGTCGGCGAAGTAACCGACGCGCTGCAGCGCGTCGATCAGCGCATCGATGTGCGGCGGCGCGTCATCCGGAGCCGCTGTCGCGGCCGCCGCATCATCGGTGCGCACGTCGGCGTTCACGCGCCCATCGCCCTGGCGACCGCGCGCTGCGCCATGACCCCGATCAGGCTGGCGCGGTACTCGGCGCTGCCGTGCAGGTCGCTGGCCAGACCGGTGGGGTCGATCGGCACCGAGGCCGCGGCGTTCGGCGTGAAGCTGGCATTGAGCGCGCGCTCGAGCCCGGCATGGCGGAACACGCCGCTGCCGCCGCCGGTCACGGCGACCCGCACGCCGGTCTCGAACTGGGCGACGAACACGCCGATCAACGCGAAGCGCGACGCCGGCTGGCGGAACTTGACGTAGGCCGCGCGCCGCGGCAGCGGGAAGTCGACCGCGGTGATCAGCTCGCCGTCGCCCAGCGCCGTGGTGAACACGGCGACGAAGAAGTCATCGGCCGCGATCGCCCGGCTGGTGGTGTGCACCGTGGCACCCAGCCCGAGTACGGCAGCCGGGTAGCACGCGGCCGGGTCGTTGTTCGCCAGCGACCCGCCCAGCGTGCCCATCGTGCGCACCTGCCGGTCGCCGATGTGTCCGGCCAGGTCGGCCAGTGCGGGAATCGCCTGCTGCACCTCGGCACTGGCGGCAACGGCCGCGTGGCGGGTCATGGCGCCGACGCGCAGCGCGTTGCCGTGGCGGCCGATGCCGGCGAGTTCGGCAACGCCGCCGAGGTCGACGACGCTGTCGACCTGGGCGATGCGCAGCTTCATCGCGGTCACCAGGGTCTGCCCGCCGGCCAGCGGGCGTGCGCCGGTAGCGGCCAGGCGGGCGGCCTCGGCCGCGGTGGTGGCGCGTTGCAAGTTGAAGGCATACATGGTTCGTGTCTCCTCAGGCCCGGGCGTCGCGGATGGCCTGCCAGACGCGCGACGGCGTGGCCGGCATGTCGAATTCCTTCACGCCCAGCGGCTTCAGGGCGTCGAGTACGGCGTTGATGACCGCCGGCGGCGAGCCGATCGCGCCGGCTTCGCCGCAGCCCTTGGTTCCCAGCGGGTTGTGCTTGCACGGGGTGCAGATGGTGTCGAGCTGCAGCGTCGGCATGTCGTCGGCGCGCGGCATGGCGTAGTCGGTGAACGACGCCGTCAGCAGCTCGCCGCTGTCGCGGTCGTAGACGCACTGCTCGAGCAGGGCCTGGCCGATGCCTTGCGCGATGCCGCCGTGCACCTGCCCGGCGACGATCATCGGGTTGATGATGGTGCCGAAGTCGTCGACCGCGGTGAAGCGGTCGACCCGGGTCACGCCGGTGGCCGGATCGATCTCGACCTCGCAGATGTAGGTGCCGGCCGGATAGGTGAAGTTGGTCGGGTCGTAGAACGCGGTCTCGTTGAGCCCCGGCTCGAGCTTGTCGAGCGGGTAGTTGTGCGGCACGTAGGCGGTCAGCGCGACCTGCGCGAACGGGATCGTCTTGTCGGTTCCGCGCACCGTGAAGCTGCCGTCGGCGAAGTCGATGTCGGCGTCGCTGGCCTCGAGCAGATGGGCGGCGATCTTCTTCGCCTTGGCCTCGATCTTGTCCAGCGCGCGCATGATCGCCGCGCCGCCGACGCTGATCGAGCGCGAGCCGTAGGTGCCCATGCCGAACGGCACCCGCCCGGTGTCGCCGTGCACGATGTCGACGTTCTCCACCGGGATCCCCAGCCGTGCCGCGACGACCTGGGCGAAGGTCGTCTCGTGGCCCTGGCCGTGGCTGTGCGAGCCGGTGAACACGGTCACGCTGCCGGTCGGGTGCACGCGGACTTCGCCGCACTCGAACAGGCCGGCGCGAGCGCCGAGCGCGCCGGCGATGTTGCTCGGCGCCAGCCCGCAGGCCTCGATGTAGCTCGAGTAGCCGATGCCGCGGCGCAGGCCGCGCGCTTCGCTGGCCGTGCGCCGTGCGGCGAAGCCGGCCACGTCGGCGAGTTCCTGCGCGCGCGTCAGGCAGCCGAGGTAGTCGCCGGTGTCGTACTGCAGCGCCACCGGTGTCTGGTACGGCCACTGGTCGATCAGGTTGCGGCGCCGGATCTCGTCCTGGCCGAGTCCGAGCTCCCAGCCGCAGCGCGACACCAGCCGCTCGAGCAGGTAGGTGGCCTCGGGGCGGCCGGCGCCGCGGTAGGCGTCGACCGGCGCGGTGTTGGTGAACCAGGCGTCGACCTCGACGTAGATCTGCGGTGTCTTGTACTGGCCGGCGAGCAGGGTGCCGTAGAGGATGGTCGGCACCGCGGTCGAGAAGGTCGACAGGTACGCGCCCAGCGCCGCGTTCGTATGCACCCGCAGCGCGAGGAAATGCCCGTCGGCGTCCATCGCCATTTCGGCGTGGCTGACGTGGTCGCGACCGTGCGCGTCGCTGACGAAGGCCTCGCTGCGGTCGGCGGTCCATTTGATCGGCCGCCCGCCGAGCTTGCGCGACGCCCAGGTCAGGCAGACGTCCTCGGCGTACAGGTAGATCTTGGAGCCGAAGCCGCCGCCGACGTCGGGCGCGATGACCCGCACCTTGTGCTCGGGCAGGCCCATGACGAACGCGGTCAGCAGCAGCCGCTCGACGTGCGGGTTCTGGTTCGCCACGTACAGGGTGTAGGCATCGTCGGCACGGTCGTAGCTGCCGATCGCCGCGCGCGGCTCCAGCGCGTTGGGCACCAGCCGGTTGTTGACCAGATCGAGTCGCGTGACGTGCGCCGCGCCGGCAAACGCGGCGTCGACCGCGGCCTTGTCGCCCAGCGCCCACTTGTAGCAGTGATTGTCGGGCGCCGCGTCGTGCAGCGCAGCGCCCTTGCCGGCCGCCGCGTCGGCGACGTTGACGACCGCCGGCAGCACGTCGTATTCGACTTCGACGAGCTCGGCCGCGTTGCGGGCGTGCTCGATGGTATCGGCGACGACCATCGCGACGTGGTCGCCGACGTAGCGCACCTTGCCCTGGGCCAGAATCGGGTGCGGCGGCTCCTTCATCGGCGTGCCGTCGGTGCTGGTGATCAGCCAGCCGCAGGGCAGGCCGCCGATCTTGTCGGCAGCGACGTCGTCGCCGGTGTAGACGGCGACCACGCCCGGCGCCGCGCGTGCTGCGGCGGTGTCGATGCCGCCCACCGCGGCATGCGCGTACGGCGAACGCACGAACACGGCGTGGAGCTGGCCGTCGAGCCGGATGTCGTCGGTGTAGTGACCGGCTCCGGTCAGGAAGCGGTAGTCCTCCTTGCGTCGGACCGCTTCGCCGATGTGCGGAAGTTTGGCGAATTCGGAAGCGCCCATTTCGGTTCTCCTGTCGGTTTGCGACCGCGCCGCGGTTCAGGCCTTGGTCATCGCGTCACGGCCCTGCTGCACCGCACGCACGATGTTCTGGTAGCCGGTGCAGCGGCACAGGTTGCCCTCGAGCTGCTCGCGGATCTCGGCTTCTCCTGCCTGCGGGTGACGCTGGCACAGATCGATCGCGCTGAGCACCATGCCCGGGGTGCAGAAGCCGCATTGAAGCCCGTGGCAGTCCTTGAACGCGGCCTGCATCGGGTGCAGCGTGCCATCGGCCGCTGCCAGGCCCTCGATGGTCGTGATCTCGGCACCGTCGGCCTGCGCGGCGAGCAGGTTGCACGATTTCACCGCTGCCCCATTGAGCAGCACGGTGCACGCGCCGCACTGCGCGGTGTCGCAGCCGACATGGGTTCCGGTCAGGCGCAGGTGCTCGCGCAACGCCTGCACCAGCAGGGTGTTCGGGGCAACGTCGAGCGACGCGCGTTGTCCGTTGACGGTGAACGTGACTTGCATCGTGGGTCTCCTCCGGTGTGGCGTCGGCAGCAGCGTCGGCGCCGGAACGTGTTCTGCCGCTATTGTTGGAAGTGGAGGCGTCCAGCTCAAGCGTCCAGCTTCAGGGAAAACACCGAATCTGTTCGGGGCCTGCACGAAATTTCTCAAAATGGAACAATGCAAGGAGCTGCATATGCACGCAGCTGCGCTCACCTCGCCGCAATCAACCGAGATTCGTCTGCGGAGGAATGGATGGTCGTCGCCGACGTCGTAGCACCCGAGGCCAGGTTGCCCGCCATTGCGGCGGCGCGGCGCATCGCGATCGCCGAGGGCCGCACGTTGCCGCCAGCGCTGCTGGGTGCGCAGCGCGGCTGGATCGAACGCTCGTGGCGCCGCTGCCTGCAGTGCGGCCAGCAGCCGCAGCAGCCGCTGAGTTTCGATTGCGTCTCGCGCGCCCAGCTGCGCGCCGGCCGCGAGCGGCACCAGCCGTTGCTGCGTGCTGCCGCGCCGCTGCTCGACGCGCTGGCCAGGGCCGTGGCACGTGCCGGCTACTTCGCGATCCTGACCGACGCGCGCGGCGTCGCGATCGACGTGCGCGGCGCGTTCGACCGTCGTGACCGCCGGGTGCGCAGCATCGCGCGCGTCGGCGTCGACCTGTCCGAGGCCAGCATCGGCACCAGCGCGATCGGCGTCGCATTGCACGAGCTGCAGCCGGTGTGGCTGCACCGCGGCGAGCACTTTTTCGGCGACGCGTCGTCGTTCAGCTGCGCCGGCGCGCCGGTGTTCGGCCCCGTGGGCGATTGCATCGGCATGATCGACGTCACCGGAGTCGATGCCGCCGAGCGCAGCGAGCTCGTGCACCTGGCCGCGCAGACCGCGCAGCGCATCGGCAACGCGCTGGTGCTGGAGTCGGCGCACGCGCTGGTGCTGCGGCTGAACTGGCCCGGCCATGCGCTCGGCGGCGACGACGATGCGCTGCTGTGCCTGGACGCCGACGCCCGCGTATGCGCGGCCAACCGGGCCGCGCGCATGCTGCTGCCGCAGTTGGCGCACACCGGTGCGCCGGTGCATGCGGGCGAACTGTTCGCGCTGGCGCCGCAGCGGCTGTTCGAGCACGCGCGCGCGGCCGAACTGCTCGACACCGGGCCCATGGAAGTGCCGCTGTGGTCCGGACTGCTGGTGCAGCTGCGAGCGCGCCGTGCAGGCGCCGAACACGCCGTGCCGCTGGCCTCGGCGCGCAACCGCATGTCGCTGCAGCAGCTCGAGGACGCGCTGGTGCTGCAGGCCGTCGACAGTGCGCGCGGCAACGTGGCGCAGGCCGCGCGCACGCTCGGCGTCAGTCGCGCCACCGTCTATCGCAAGCTCGGTGCGCGGGGCGCGCGCTTGGCGACCGCCGAGCCCGGTACGCCTTGCGCAGCGCGCGCCCCGCAGCCGGGAACCGGCGGCAAGCCGGCAGCGGAATGATCAATACGGAGGAGACCACCCGATGGATGTCAAACTGGAACGGCGCTACCCGCTCGGCGTCGATGCGCAGCGCGCCTGGGCGCTGCTCAGCGACGTGCCCGCGGTGGCCGCGTGCGTGCCCGGCGCGCAGATCATCGAGCAGACCGCGCCCGATGCCTACAAGGGCAGCGTGAAGGTCAAGGTCGGCCCCGCGCTGGCGTTGTTCAACGGCCAGATCGACGTGCTCGCGATCGATCCGGCGCAGCGGCGTCTGGTGCTGCGCGGCAAGGGCGCCGACAAGGGCGGATCGTCGGCGTCGATGGAACTCGACGCGGTGATCGAAGCCGACGGCGAAGCCGACAGCGCGTTGCGCGGCCAGGCGCAGATCGTCGTCAGCGGCAAGTTCGCCCAGTTCGGCGCGCGCATGATGAGCCAGGTCTCGGACATGCTGCTCGAGCAGTTCGCCGAGCATTTCCGTGCCGCAGCGCAAGCGATGCCCGAGACTGGCGCGGCGGATCCGCCCGCCGGGCCGGCCGCAAGCGCTGCAACCGCCGGGTCTGCCGGGGGCGCCGCGCCGCAGGTGCGGGCATCACCGGTGCCGCGGCAGTCGGCACGCCCGCCGGCGGGCGAGATCAACGGCCTGGCGATTCTCTGGCGATTGTTGCGAAACTGGCTGGCCGGTCTGTTCGGCAGGCGCGGCGATTCCTGAAGCCCGATGCGGCGCGTGGAGGTGAACGCATGGATACCCTGGATCTGGATGTGCTGCGCAGCGCGCAGCAGTGGATGCGCGGCGGCCACCGCGTGGTGCTCGGCACCGTGGTGCGCACCTGGGGCTCGGCGCCGCGGCCGCCGGGTTCGTTGATGGTCATCCGCGACGACGGCGTCGTCTCCGGCTCGGTCTCGGGCGGCTGCATCGAGGACGACCTGATCCGCCGCGTGGCCGCCGGCGAGCTGGCGCTGCAGGGCCCGCAGGTCACGACCTACGGCAGCACCGCCGAGGAGGCGCAGCGCTTCGGCCTGCCGTGCGGCGGCAGCGTGCAGCTGGTGCTCGAGCCGCTGCACGCGGCTTCCGGCGTCGACGAACTGCTCGACTCCATCGCCGCGCACCGCCGGATGCGCCGCACCCTGTTGCTCGACAGCGGCGTGGTGCGGCTGCAGCCGGTGGCCGACGGCGAACGGGTGCAGTTCGACGGCAGCGTGCTGCATACCGTGCACGGTCCGCGTTTGCGGCTGCTGATCATCGGCGGCGGGCAGTTGTCGCGCTACCTGGCGAGCATGGCGCTGATGCTCGATTACCGCGTCACGGTCTGCGAGCCGCGCGTCGAATACCACGACGGCTGGGACGCGGTGCACGGGGTCGAGTTGTCGACGCAGATGCCCGACGACCTGGTGCTGGCGATGCAACTCGATGCGGCCAGCGCGGTGGTCGCGCTGACCCACGACCCCAAGCTCGACGACCTGGCGCTGATGGAAGCGTTGCGTACGCCGGCGTTCTACGTCGGCGCGCTCGGCTCGCGCGCGAACAACGCGCGTCGTCGCGAGCGGCTGCTCGGTTTCGACGTCACTGCCGAACAGGCCGATCGGCTGCACGGGCCGGTCGGCCTGCGGCTCGGCGGGCTGACGCCGCCGGAGATCGCGCTCAGCGTCCTGGCTGAAATGATCGCGGTGCGGCGCGGGGTCGACCTGCGCGGCTCGCTGGCCGACTGGAGCGCGTCGACCACGGCTTGCGCAGTGCCCTGAGGTCGAGCGCCCAGAGACGGGTGCGGTGCCGGCCGCTTTGTTTCGATCGTGAAACGGAATCGTTTCGCCGATGGAACAAATGGGCCCGCGCACACATCGTCGCCGCTGCGCGCATCCAGGTTTTGCGCGCATTTGCGCGTGCGTGCCGCGATCCGGATCGCCTGGCATGAGGTTTGCAGCAGAGTGGATCGTCCGAACCCGAGGAAACTGCCATGACGACTCCAGGAGCTGCCTTCCGCGCCGCGCTGCAAGCCGAATCGCCGCTGCAGGTGATTGGTGCGATCAATGCCAACCACGCGCTTCTGGCGCGCCGCGCCGGTTACCGCGCGATCTATCTGTCGGGCGGCGGCGTCGCCGCCGGCTCGCTGGGCATGCCCGATCTGGGCATCAACACCCTCGACGACGTGCTGACCGACGTGCGCCGCATCACCGACGTCTGCGACCTGCCGCTGATCGTCGACATCGACACCGGCTTCGGCCCCAGCGCGTTCAACATCGCGCGCACGGTCAAGAGCCTGATCAAGTTCGGCGCCGCCGGCTGCCATATCGAGGACCAGGTCGGCGCCAAGCGCTGCGGCCACCGCCCGGGCAAGGAAATCGTCCCGGCGGCCGAAATGGCCGACCGCGTGCGCGCCGCGGCCGACGCGAAGACCGACCCGGACTTCTTCCTGCTCGCGCGCACCGACGCGCTGGCGGTCGAGGGCCTGGAGCCGGCGCTCGAGCGTGCCCGGCTGTGCGTCGAAGCCGGCGCCGACGGCATCTTCGCCGAGGCCGTTCCGGACCTGGCGACCTACAAGCGCTTCGTCGACGAACTCGGCGTGCCGATCCTGGCCAACATCACCGAGTTCGGCAAGACGCCGCTGTTCACCCGCGACGAGCTGGCGTCGGTCGGCGTGGCCATCGCGCTGTACCCGCTGAGCGCCTTCCGCGCCATGAACAAGGCCGCCGAAATGGTCTACGAGACCCTGCGCCGCGACGGCACCCAGAGTGCGATCATCGACCAGATGCAGACCCGCGACGAACTCTACGATCGCATCGGCTACCACGCCTACGAACAACGCCTCGACGCCGTTTTCGCGTCGGGCCGCAAGTGACGCATTCACCACGGAGACCGCTATGACCGAAACCACCGCCGGCTTCAAGCCGAAGAAATCCGTCGCCCTGTCCGGTACCGTCGCCGGCAATACCGCGCTGTGCACCGTCGGGCGCAGCGGCAACGACCTGCACTACCGTGGCTACGACATCCTCGACATGGCCGAGGCCTGCGAGTTCGAGGAAGTCGCCTACCTGCTGGTGCACGGCAAGCTGCCCAACGTGGCCGAGCTGGCCGCGTACAAGACCAAGCTCAAGGCGCTGCGCGGATTGCCCGCGGCGGTGCTCGACGTGCTCGAGTCGCTGCCGGCGGCCGCGCACCCGATGGACGTCATGCGCAGCGGCGTGTCCGCGCTGGGCTGCGCGCTGCCGGAGAAGGACGACCACAACCTGGCCGGCGCGCGCGACATCGCCGACCGCCTGATGGCCAGCCTGGGATCGATGCTGCTGTACTGGTACCACTACAGCCACAACGGCCGCCGCATCGAGGTCGAGACCGACGACGACTCGATCGCCGCGCACTTCCTGCACCTGCTGCACGGCCGCGCGCCGTCGCAGCTGTGGGTGCGCGCGATGCACACCTCGCTGAACCTGTACGCCGAGCACGAGTTCAACGCCTCGACCTTCACCGCGCGCGTCATCGCCGGCACCGGCAGCGATTTCCACTCGTGCATCACCGGCGCGATCGGCGCGCTGCGCGGCCCGAAGCACGGCGGCGCCAACGAAGTGGCGTTCGACATCCAGAGCCGCTACGCCGGCCCCGACGAGGCCGAGGCCGACATCGTGCGCCGGGTCGCGGCCAAGGAAGTCGTGATCGGTTTCGGCCATCCCGTCTACACCATCTCCGACCCGCGCAACGTGGTCATCAAGGGGGTGGCGCGCCAGCTGGGCGAGGCCGCCGGCGACCTGCGGATGTACGCTGTGGCCGAGCGCCTGGAAGCGGTGATGAAGCGCGAGAAGAACATGTTCCCGAACCTGGACTGGTTCAGCGCGGTGAGCTATTCGTTGATGGGCGTGCCCACCGCGATGTTCACGCCGCTGTTCGTGATCTCGCGCACCAGCGGCTGGAGCGCGCACATCATCGAGCAACGCATGGATGGCAAGATCATCCGCCCGAGCGCCAACTACACCGGGCCCGAGGACCAGACCTTCGTGTCGCTGCAGCAACGCACCTGAAGAAGAACGCACCATGAACACCGGATACCGCAAGAAGCTTCCAGGCACCGATCTCGACTACTTCGACGCCCGCGCCGCGGTCGACGACATCCGCCCCGGCGCCTGGGACGGGCTGCCGTACACCGCGCGGGTGCACGCCGAGAACCTGGTGCGCCGCTGCGACCCGCAGCTGCTGCGCGAATGCCTGACGCAGATCGTCGAGCGTCGCCGCGAACGCGACTTCCCATGGTTTCCGGCGCGCGTGGTGTGCCACGACATCCTCGGCCAGACCGCGCTGGTCGATCTGGCCGGGCTGCGCGACGCGATTGCCGCGCAGGGCGGCGATCCGGCCGAGGTCAATCCGGTGGTGCCGGTGCAGCTGATCGTCGACCATTCGCTGGCCGTCGAGTGCGGCGGCTTCGACCCGGACGCGTTCGCCAAGAACCGCGCCATCGAGGACCGGCGCAACGAGGACCGCTTCCACTTCATCGAGTGGACGCGGCTGGCGTTCGGCAACGTCGACGTCATCCCGCCAGGCAACGGCATCATGCACCAGATCAACCTGGAGCGGATGTCGCCGGTGGTCCACGCGCAGGACGGCGTGGCCTTTCCCGACACCC
>JAJZEB010000156.1 GCA_021805805.1 Pseudomonadota bacterium
TTGATGCCGTACAGCCAGCCTTCGACCACGGTGCGGTGTTCGTACAGCGCGAGCAGCGCTCCGAGGTGGCGGGCGTCGAGCCGCTGCATCCAGATGAAGGTCGACGGCCGCCCGCCCGGGCACGCGCGGTGGTGCGCGGCGGCCGCGGCCTCGGCAGCGTCCAGCCCCTGCGCGGCCAGCTCGGACTGCCAGCTCGACGCGTCCTTGCCGTGCCACAGCGCGTCGGCCTGGCCCAGCGCGTTGGCCAGCAGTGCGCGGTGCTTGGACGCGTGCGCGTGCCATGGCCGTGCCACGGCGACGATTTCGTGGAACACCGGAACCGCGGCCTGGTGCAGCAGCTGGAAATAGGTGTGCTGCACCGGAGTGCCCACGCCGCTGATCACCGCCGGGCCGCTGACGGCCACCGGCTGCAGGCCGTCGTCGCTGGTGCTCTTGCCCAGCGACTCCATCAACAGCTGCTGCAGGTACAGCGGCATCTGCGCGAAGGCGTCGCCGTACAGCCCGATCGACAGCAGCGGCAGGCCGAAGCGCATGCGGTAGGCGTGCGACAGCCCGGCCAGCAGCCCGGGGGCGCTGGCGGTCAGCGGGGTGTCGGTGAAATGCGCGTCCATCTCCGCTGCGCCGGCGTGCAGCTGCGCCACGGTGTCGCGGCCGAACGCCAGCAGCAGCGCGCAGCCGTGCGCGCTCCACAGCGAGAAGCGCCCGCCGATCTCGGGCAGCGAGCAAAACACCTGCTGCGGCTGCAGGCCGAAGCGCTGCTGCGCGGCCTCGGGGTTGGCGGTCAGCGCCACGATGCGCGAACGCGCGGCCTCCGTGCCGATGGCCTGGCCGAGCCAGCGCAGCACCGAGTCGGCGTTGCGCATGACCTCCTGGGTGCGGAACGACTTGCTGTTGATCAGCACCCAGGTGCGCTGCGGGTCGGCAGCAGCCAGCGCGGAGTCCAGCGTGGCGCCGTCGAGGTTGGCCACCCAGTGGATGGTGCAGCGCGGGCGCTGGAGCACCGACAGCGCGGTGTGCAGCGCCAGGATCGGGGTTTCGGAGCCGCCTGCACCGAGGTGGATGATTTCCAGCGGGCCGTTGGCCGCAAGCAGCGCGTCGGCCCAGTCGGCCATGCGCGCGTGCTCGGCGTGCAGCAGCGCGGCGGCGTCGCGCGCGGCGGCGTCGCGCCCCTGCGCGCCCAGGCGCGCCAGCATGTGCCACGCCGGGCGGCCTTCGCTGCCGTTGAGCACGCTGGAGCTGAGCAGTTCGGCCGGGGCGTGGGGCAGCGTGGCCAGCGTGGTGCGCGCGCTGGCCAGCGCCTGCGCGCCGTGGCGGCTGAACTCCAGGCGCAGGCCGGCGGTATCGATCGTGGGAGCGGCGGTCATCCTCTTCGGGGCCAGGCGTCGCTTGCGCGCCGCTGGAAAATGATCTCCGGATTCTATAGTCCGCGGGTCAGCCGACCGCGGTGCCGGGAAGACGGACTCTAGAATCCGTCGGCGGCCGGATCGTGTTCGGAACGATCCGGTACGGTATTTCGACAGCCTGGCTGAACCACACTCGCGAGGACCGCATGCTCTTGATCACCGGAGGAGCCGGATTCATCGGCGCCAATTTCGTGCACCACTGGCTCGGCGCGAACGACGAGCCGGTGCGGGTGCTGGACGCGCTGACCTACGCCGGCAACCTGGAAAGCCTGGCCGCGCTGCGCGACGATGCGCGCTTCGGTTTCGACCGCGTCGACATCTGCGACGGGGAGGCAATCGCCGCGCTGCTGCGGCGCCACCGGCCTCGCGCGCTGTTGCACTTCGCCGCCGAAAGCCACGTCGACCGTTCGATCCACGGCCCCGGCGACTTCGTGCGCACCAATGTGCAGGGAACCTTCGCGCTGCTCGAGGCCGTGCGCGGCTGGCTGGGCGAGCTCGATCCGGCGCAGCGCGCCGCGTTCCGCTTTCTGCACGTCTCCACCGACGAGGTCTACGGCTCGCTGCAGCCGCACGAGCCGGCGTTCCGCGAGGACACGCCGTACGCGCCCAACAGTCCGTACGCCGCGTCCAAGGCTGCCAGCGACCACCTGGTTCGCGCCTGGCACCACACCTACGGCGTGCCGGTGCTGACGACCAACTGCTCGAACAACTACGGCCCGTACCAGTTCCCGGAAAAGCTCATTCCGCTGATGATCCACCACGCGCTGGCTGGCAAGGCGCTTCCGGTGTACGGCGACGGCTGCAACGTGCGCGACTGGCTGTACGTGGACGACCATTGCCGCGCCATCGCGCGCGTGCTCGAGGCCGGCCGGCCCGGGCGCACGTACAACGTGGGCGGGCGCAACGAGGTGCGCAACATCGACGTCGTGCACACCGTGTGCGACCTGCTCGACGAGCTGCGCCCGCGCGCGGCCGGCGGCAGCTACCGGCAGCAGATCGCGTTCGTCGCCGATCGCCCGGGCCACGACCGGCGCTACGCGATCGACGCCGCGCGCATCGAGCACGAACTGGGCTGGACGCCGCGCGAAACCTTCGCCAGCGGGTTGCGCCGCACCGTGCAGTGGTACCTGGACAACCAGCTCTGGGTCGACCACGTCGCCAGCGGCGCCTACCGCGAATGGGTCGACCTGCAGTACGGCAGCGCGCGCGACGAGGTGCTGCGCACCGGGGCAGCGTCGTGAGCGCGGCGCAGGGACATTCCGCGGCCACGCGGCTGCTGCTGCTGGGCGCCGATGGTCAGCTCGGCTGGGAGCTGCGCCGCGCCTTGCTGCCGCTGGGCGAGGTCATCGCCTGCGGTCGCGCGCAGGCCGACCTTGCGCGGCCCGATGCGCTGCGCGCGGTGTTGCAGCGCGCGCAGCCGCACGTCATCGTCAACGCAGCCGCGTATACCGCGGTCGATCGCGCCGAGAGCGAAGCGGAACTGGCGCAATGCGTCAATGCCCAGGCACCGGCGACGCTGGCGCACTGGGCCGCCGAGCACGACGCCTGGCTGGTGCATTACTCGACCGACTATGTGTTCGACGGCCGCAGCGAGCATCCGTACGACGAGCGCTGCGCGCCGAACCCGGCCAGCGTGTACGGGCGCAGCAAACTGGCCGGCGAGCAGGCGATCACGGCTGCCGGCTGCCGTCATCTGGTGCTGCGCACGTCGTGGGTCTACGCTGCGCGCGGCGGCAACTTCGCCAAGACGATGCTGCGGCTGGCGCGCGAGCGCGAGCAGTTGCGCGTGGTCGCCGACCAGTTCGGCGCACCGACCGCGGCCGAGCTGATCGCCGACGTCAGCGCGCTGGCGCTGCATCGGGTGCTGCACGACGCGCAATTCGGTGCGCAGGCCAGCGGCCTGTACCACCTGAGCGCGTCCGGAAGCACCAGCTGGCACGGCTATGCCAGCTATGTGCTCGAATGCGCGCGCACGCTTGGCGAATCGCTGCGCTGTCGCGAGCTGCTGCCGATCGCCACCGCGGACTATCCGTTGCCGGCGAAGCGCCCGGCGAATTCGCAGCTGGACTGCACGTTGCTGCAGCAGCGTTTCGGACTGCGCCTACCCGACTGGCGCGTCCAGGTGCAGCGCCTGCTGGCCGAGCTGCTGGGGCCGCGCTGACGCCGGCCGCGATGGTGCGGGTTTTCAGTCCGCGTCCGCGCTTGCGGTGCGCAGCAGCGAGCGATAGCTCCAGACGTAGACCGCGGCGAACAGCGCGCACCAGACGGCCAGCCAGCCGGTGTCGTTCCACCACAGCATGGCCGGGACGATGCTGAACGCGGCCAGGCCCCACAGGTACGGCGCGGTCGACGCGTTGATCTCGCGCGCGCGCAAGTGCAGCGCGCGATGCAGTCTGCGGTGCACCAGGTGGTGCAGGTGCAGGCTGTCGGCGAGCATTCCCGGAACGCCGGCGCGAACCCGCCTGCGGTAGACCGAGAACAGCAGTTCCCAGGACGGGTAGAGCAGCACCAGCAGCGGGAACCACGGCGAAACCTGCGGATGGCGCTGCACCAGCAGGGTGGCGAGCAGCGCGGCGATGAAACCCAGTCCGTAGGCTCCTGTGTCGCCGAGGAAGATGTCGCCTCGCGGCCAGTTCCAGAACAGGAAGCCGAGCAGCGCGCCGTCGCCGATCACCGCCAGGGTCATGATCTGCGCGTCGCCGACCTTCGACGCCACGTACGCGATGGCGCCGAGAATCATCGCGCAGACCACCCCGGCGAGCCCGTGGAAACCGTCGATCATGTTCACCGCGTGCGGCAGCGCGCCGAGCGCGATCACGCTCAGCGCCGCGCCCGCGAGCGGCCAGTGCAGCAGCACGGTATCGAGCAGCGGCACGTCGACGCGGTCGATGCGCACGCCGATCAGAGCCACCGCCAGCAGTGCCGAGACGATGCCGGCGACGGCACGGATCATCGGCGCCAGATGTCGGCGCAGATCCTCCCAGACGCCCGACGCGAGCAGCGGAACCAGCGCGCCGAGCAGCGCCAGCGCGAAGCGCGCAGGCAGCAGTCCATCGACGCACGCCAGCGCGACGCCTGCGGCGATTCCGGCGATGACGCCGATGCCGCCGCTGCGCGGCGTCGGCCGGTGGTGCGTCTTCCGAGCTTCTCCGAGCGTTTCATCGAGTCCGAAGCCACGCCGTTGCGCGGCCCGGATCAACACGGCGCACGACAGCCAGCTCAGCAGCGCGGCGAGGGCGATCGGTTGGCGAAGCATGGGAACCGTGGCTGGCGCGTCCGGTTCAGTTCTGCTGCAACTCGATTTTCACTTCGAGCACCTCGAGCGAGTCCTGGCGCTCGAGCTTGACCTGGATGTCGTCGCGATTGATCTTGACATAGCGCGAGATGACCTCGACCAGGTCGCGCTGCAGCGCCGGCAGGTAATCGGCCGGCGCACCGGCCGCGCGTTCGTGGGCGAGGATGATCTGCAACCGCTCCTTGGCGATCGAAGCGGTCTTCTTCTTTTCGCCGAGCAGGAAGGACAGGATGGACATGAGGCACCTCCCCGCGTCAGCGGCCGAACAGCCGTTTGATCAGACCTGGCTTCTGATACTCGGTGAAGCGCATTGGCCGCTGCTCGCCGAGAAAGCGCGCGACCAGGTCCAGGTACGCCGCGGCCACGTCGCTGCCGTCGAGGTGGATCGCCGGCAGACCCTGGTTCGAAGCCTGCAGCACCGCTTCGCTTTCCGGGACCACGCCGAGCAGAGGCAGGCGCAGGATGTCCTGGATGTCGTCGAGCGACAGCATTTCACCGTCGGCCACGCGCTTGGGGTT
>JAJZEB010000157.1 GCA_021805805.1 Pseudomonadota bacterium
GCTGCGTGTCGATGAGTCGCGATTTCTTTCCTGCCGGCCTGGTCGACGAGCAGCGCATGAAATCGGCCGAGCTGGCGGCCAGGCGAGAAGTGCAGATCATCGCCCGCGCCTTCCGCAAGGAGGGGTGGAACTCGGCGGTCGGGTCCAGCGGAACGGCGCGTGCGCTGGCCGACATCCTGGTCGGCAACCGGCTCGATGCCTCCGGTTCGTCGCTCGCGATCACCCGCCACGGCCTGCGCGAACTGCGCCGCCTGTACGTCCGCGCCGGCGACCTGAGCCGGTTGCGCCTGGTCGGCCTCAAGCCCGATCGCGTTCCGGTGGCCGCAGGCGGGCTGGCGATCATGCTCGCGGTGTTCGAGGAGCTGGGCATCGACGAGATGGAAGTCACCGACGCCGGGCTCAGGCTCGGGGTCCTCTACGATCTGCTCGGCCGCGAGTTGCAGCGCGACATGCGGGCCTTGACCGTGCAGCAATTCATGCAGCGTTACGCGGTCGATTCGCGCCAGAGCGCGCGCGTCGAGTCGCTGGCGCTTGCGCTGCTGCTGCAATTGGCGCCACACGCGACTTCGGCCGAACAGCAGGCAATGCGCTGGGCAGCCGCGCTGCACGAAATCGGCTTGTCGATCGCGCACAGCGCCTACCACAAGCACTCGGCGTACATCGTCGCCAACGCCGATATGCCCGGCTTTTCGCGCAGCGAGCAGGCGGCCATGGCAGAGACCATCCTGTGTCACGGGGGCAAGCTGAAAAAGCTCGGCGGGCTCGACCAACTGCGCATCGATCTGCGCGCGCTGCTCGCGCTGCGCCTGGCGGTGCTTCTGGCGCGCAACCGGCGTGACGTCGACCTCGAAGGCCTGCGCCTGCTGCCGGGCCCCGACGGTGTGCACGGCGCGCGCATCGTGGTCGATGCCGGCTGGCTCGCCGGCTCGCCGTTGACCCGCTACAGCCTGGAGCAGGAGGTCGCCGAGTGGGGGCGTGCCGGAGTCGAGCTGGAGCTGCAGACCGGCTGAGGCGCGGTGCGCGGGCCGCGGATCGCCCTCAGGCAGCGGTTCCGACGTGCAGGAAGTGCCGCGCGTAACGCGGATGGACCTCGTTCAGGCGCAGCAGCAGCGGGAAGTCGGCGGTGTTGAAGTCCGGATCCCACGCCGGCGCGCCGCACACGCGTGCGCCCACGCGAAGGTAGCCCTTGAGCAGTGCCGGCGGTTCGGCCGGAAGGTCGTGCCGCAGATTGTCGACCGGAAGCGGCAGACGCGGCAGCAGGTGGTCCTCGATCGGCGCCAGGTGGCTGCGGCGCAGCCGAGCCCACAGGCTGGCGGCAAAGTGCCCGCCGTCGCGCATCGACACGCTGGTGCAGCCGACCATGGCGTCGAGCCCGTGGCGGCGCATGTAATCGGCCAGCCCGGCCCACAGCGCCATGATCACCGCGCCGTTGCGGTACGCGCGGTGGACGCAGGCGCGGCCCAGTTCGAGCAGCCGCGGCCGCAGATGCACCAGGCGGGTGAGGTCGAATTCGGTTTCCGCGTACAGGCCTCCGATGCGCTTGGCCTGGTGCGGCGGCAGCACGCGGTAGGTGCCGACCAGCAGGCCGTCGCCAGTGCGTACCAGCAGATGGTCGCAATAGGCGTCGAAGATGTCGATATCCAGTCCTTCGCGCGGGCTGCTCAGCCGGGCGCCGAGTTCGTCGACGAAGACGCTCCAGCGCAGACTTTGCGCTTCCGCGATTTCGTCTGCGCCTCGCGCCCACGCGACGCTCAGCGTGGGCGCGCGGCGCGCATCGTCGGCGCGGGGGGCGGTGGCGGCGGCATCGTCGTGATCGAACATGCTGGCTCTCCGTGACAAATGGTGACACGATACGTGTCCCAGATGTCGGAGCCGTGACGCGGCGATGACGCCGCCGTGACAGCCTCAGTCGACAGCCTCAGTCGACGAGGTCGGGTCCGATCGCCGCGCGCAACGCCCGGCTGCCGCCGCCGTCGCGATCGCGCTCGACGATCCACAGCAAGGCTCCCTTGCGCAAGCTGAAATCCTGCTCGATGCCGCACAGCCAGCGCATCGCGGCGCGCCCCAGAGTCGGTTGATGTCCGCACAGCACCAGGGCGCGGTCCTGGCCGCGGTGGGCGTCGATCAGCGCCAGCAGCGCGTCGACGTCGCGCTGCGGCGCCAGCGCAGGCTCGTCGCGTGGGTAGTCGACCAGCGCCATCGCAGTCTGCCGCGCGCGCAGCGCCGGGCTGGCGCACACGCGCCAAGGTTTCGGAACATGCGCCTTGATCCACGCCGCTGCGCGGCTGGCGTCGCGGCGGCCCTGGCGCGTGATTTCGCGCTGCAGGTCGGCGGCCGATCCTGCGGCGGCGGAAATGTCCTCGGCTTCGGCGTGGCGCCAGAAAATCACGTGCATGGCTGTACGATCGCTGCGGCGGCGAAACGCGCCGGACGGGAAGCCACTGTAGCGGTTTTTTGTGACCAGATGCGCGTCAGTGGATCAAGCAGCGAGCGCGTCGCCCAGGCGCCGGGCCGCAAGCTCCAGGTCAAGCGGATGCTGCGCGCCGAGCGTGCGCGCGCGCGCGGCCAGTTCGCCGGCGGCAGGCATCGATGCGTCGCGCAGCGCCAGCGCGATGGTGTTCTCGCCTTCCTCGGCCGGCAGCGTCAGCACGCCGCTGTCGAACGCCGCGCGCATATGCGCGATGACCTGGTCGCGGACCACGGCGCCGGCCCAGATGTTCGACGCCACCACGCCGCCGGGCTCCAGCGAGCACGCCGCGCTGTCGTAGAACGCCTGCGACGCCAGAGCCGGCGGCAGACCTTCCGGGCCGAAGGCGTCGAGCAGCAGCACGTCGCAGCACTGCGGGTGGTCGTGCAGCCACTGCGCGCCGTCGGCGCAGACGATCTGCACACGTGATTCGTCACGCGGGATCGCGAACAGATCGCGCATCGCGATCACTTCCGGGTCGATTTCGACCGCGGTGAAGCGCGTCTGCGGCAAGTGGGCGTGGCAATACTTGAGCAGCGAGCCGCCGCCGAGGCCGAGCATCACGATGTGGCGCGGTTGCGGCGCCAGCAGCAGGAAGCTCATCATGCCGCGGGTGTAGTCGAGCACCAGCTTGGCCGGATCCGACACCCGCATTCGGCTTTGCACCGCGCCCATGCCGAAGTGCAGCGAGACCTCGCCGCGTTCCTGGCAGATGAACGGGTGGCCGTCGTTGCGCAGTTTCGCGCGTGCGCGCGCCGCGTTCATCGTGTGCCCCCAGGCGCTGCGCGCCACCCCCCGAGGGGGCTGAGCGCGGCTTCGGAGCGGCCGTGCGCCGCGCTCGCTGGTGTGCCCCCAGGCGCTGCGCGCCACCCCCCGAGGGGGCTGAGCGCGGCTTCGGAGCGGCCGTGCGCCGCGCTCATGGCTGGCTCGCCTCCCGCCGCAGCGCGGGGAACAGGATCACGTCGCGGATGCTCGGTGCGTCGGTCAGCAGCATGACCAGGCGGTCGATGCCGATGCCGCAGCCGCCGGCCGGCGGCATGCCGACTTCGAGCGCACGCACGTAATCGGCGTCGAAATACATCGCCTCTTCGTCGCCGGCATCCTTGTTCGCGACCTGCGCGGCAAAGCGCGCGGCCTGATCCTCCGGATCGTTCAGCTCGGAGAAGCCATTGGCGATTTCACGCCCGGTCGCGAACAGCTCGAAGCGCTCGGTCAGATTCGGATCCGAGTCGCTGGCACGCGCCAGCGGCGAGACCTCGACCGGATAATCGACGATGAAGGTCGGCTGCCACAGCTGGTCTTCGACCACGGCTTCGAACAGGCCGAACTGCAGCTCGGCCAGCGTCCAGTGGGCCGGCGCCGGCTCGCCGGCTGCGGCCAGCCGCGCGCGCAGGATGTCGGCATCGCCGGTTTGCGCCAGCGTCAGGCCGGCGTGCGCGACCAGGGCCTGCTGCACGCTCATGCGCTCGAACCGGCGGCCGAGATCGACTTCGCGGCCCTGGTAGTGCAGCGAGGCGCTGCCGCAGGCACGGATCGCGGCCTGGCGGATCAGCTGTTCGGTGAAGTCCATCACGTCCTCGTGGTTCCAGTAGGCGCAATAGAACTCCATCATCGTGAATTCCGGGTTGTGCCGGACCGAGATGCCTTCGTTGCGGAAGTTGCGGTTGATCTCGAACACCCGCTCGAATCCGCCGACCAGCAGCCGCTTCAGGTACAGCTCGGGAGCGATGCGCAGGAACATCTGCTGGTCGAGCGCGTTGTGGTGGGTGACGAACGGCTTGGCGTTGGCGCCGCCCGGGATCGGGTGCAGCATCGGCGTCTCGACTTCGACGAAGCCGGCTTCTTCCATTTCATGCCGCAGCGCCGAAACGATGCGCCCACGCTGGGCGAAGCGCTGGCGCGATTCGGGCGTGACGATCAGGTCGACGTAGCGCTGGCGGTAACGCGTCTCGACGTCTTCGAGACCGTGGAACTTGTCGGGCAGCGGCTGCAGATTCTTCGCCAGCAGCCTGATCGAGCTGGCCTGCACGGTCAGTTCGCCGGTGCGGGTCTTGAACAGCGTCCCTTCGCAGGCGACGATGTCGCCGAGGTCGAAGTGCTTGAACGCGGCGTGCCCGGCCTCGCCGCAGTGGTCGTTGGTGACGTAGATCTGCAGCCGTCCGCTGCCGTCCTGCAAGGTGCCGAAGCTGGCACGCCCCATGACCCGCTTGAGCATCAGCCGTCCGGCGATGCGCACGTGGCGGGCAGCGGCGAGCAGCCGATCCGGAGGCGTCTCATCAAAGCTGCGGTGCAGCTGATCGGCATGCGCGTCGGGCTTGAAGTCGTTCGGGTAGGCCTGGCCCTGCGCGCGCAGCGCGGCGAGCTTGGCGCGGCGCTCGGCCAGCAGCGAGGACTGGTGGGCGTCGGACGTTTCGGGTTCGGTCATGCGAGTGTGTCGTTGAGGTAGTGCAGCGACGCGGCGGTTTCGGCGCTGAGGCCTGCGCTGTTGCGCTCGAGCAGGGCCTGCTCGATGCGCGTGGCCAGGGTCTTGCCGAGCTCGACGCCCCACTGGTCGAACGGGTTGATGCCGTACAGCCAGCCTTCGACCACGGTGCGGTGTTCGTACAGCGCGAGCAGCGCTCCGAGGTGGCGGGCGTCGAGCCGCTGCATCCAGATGAAGGTCGACGGCCGCCCGCCCGGGCACGCGC
>JAJZEB010000024.1 GCA_021805805.1 Pseudomonadota bacterium
GCAGGTCACCAACCCGCCGATCGACTCGATCCGCGAGAACATGGTCATGTCGCTGGTGTCGTTCATCGGCCCGCGACCTAACCTGCTCGACATCAACCAGGTCAACCCGCCGATGCGCCTGGAGGTGAGCCAGCCGGTGCTCGACCACGCCGATATGGCCAAGCTGCGCACCATCGCGCGCCACACCGGCGGCAAGTTCCGCTCGTACGAGATCGACATCTGCTACCCGGTGGCGTGGGGCCATGAGGGAATCGAGGCGCGGCTGGCGTCGATCTGCGCCGAAGCGGTCGACGCGCTGCGCGGCGGCCACAACATCCTGATCGTCACCGACCGTCACCTCGCCGCCGATCGCGTGGCGATCCCGGCGCTGCTGGCGATGAGCGCGGTGCACCAGCACCTGATCGCGCTGGGGCTGCGCACCCAGACCGGGCTGGTCGTGGAGACCGGAAGCGCGCGCGAAGTGCACCACATGGCCGTGCTGGCCGGTTACGGCGCCGAAGCCGTGCACCCCTACCTGGCGCTGGAGACGATCGCCGAGATGGCGCGCGAGCTGCCCGGCGAGCTCGGCGCCGACAAGGCCGTGGCCAACTACATCAAGGCGGTCGGCAAGGGCTTGCAGAAGGTCATGTCGAAGATGGGTATCTCGACCTACATGAGCTACTGCGGCGCGCAGATCTTCGAGGCCGTCGGACTGTCGCGCAACCTGGTCGACAAGTACTTCACCGGTACCGTCACCCAGGTCGAGGGAATCGGCGTGTTCGAGGTCGCGCAGGAAGCGCTGCGCATGCACCGCGACGCCTTCGGCGCCAACCCGGTGCTGGCCGCCGCGCTGGATTGCGGCGGCGAGTACGCGTGGCGCACGCGCGGCGAGGAACACCTGTGGACGCCCGACGTGATCGCCAAGCTGCAGCACTCGACCCGCGCCAACAACTACCAGACCTACAAGGAATACGCCCAGCTGATCAACGACCAGGGCCGGCGCATGCTGACCCTGCGCGGCCTGTTCGAGTTCAGGCTCGACCCGGCACGCGCGATTGCGCTCGACGAGGTCGAGCCGGCGGTGGAAATCGTCAGGCGCTTCGCCACCGGCGCGATGTCGCTGGGATCGATCTCGACCGAAGCGCATGCGACGCTGGCGGTGGCGATGAACCGCATCGGCGGCAAGAGCAACACCGGCGAGGGCGGCGAGGATCCGCTGCGCTACCGCGCCGAAATGCGCAGCGGCCGCTCGGACATCGCCGACGGCGCGACGCTGGCCGGGGTGCTCGGCGCGCAGCGCGTGGTCAGCGACATCCCGCTGCGCGCCGGCGATTCGCTGCGCTCGAAGATCAAGCAGGTCGCGTCGGGCCGCTTCGGCGTGACCGCCGAGTACCTGAGCAGCGCCGACCAGATCCAGATCAAGATGGCGCAGGGCGCCAAGCCCGGCGAGGGCGGCCAGCTGCCCGGGGGCAAGGTCTCCGAGTACATCGGCATGCTGCGCTACTCGGTGCCCGGGGTCGGCCTGATCTCGCCGCCGCCGCACCACGACATCTACTCGATCGAAGACCTGGCACAGCTGATCCACGACCTGAAGAACGCCAACAGCCGGGCGTCGATCAGCGTCAAGCTGGTGTCCGAATCCGGCGTCGGTACGGTCGCCGCCGGGGTGGCGAAGGCCAAGGCCGACCACGTCGTCATCGCCGGCCACGACGGCGGCACCGGGGCGTCGCCGTTGTCGAGCATCAAGCACGCCGGCACGCCGTGGGAGATCGGCCTGGCCGAGACCCAGCAGACCCTGGTGCTGAACCGGCTGCGCGGCCGCATCCGGGTGCAGGTCGACGGTCAGCTGCGCACCGGTCGCGACGTGGTCATCGGCGCGCTGCTCGGCGCCGACGAGTTCGGCTTCGCCACCGCGCCGCTGGTCGTCGAGGGCTGCATCATGATGCGCAAGTGCCACCTCAACACCTGCCCGGTCGGCGTGGCGACGCAGGATCCCGAGCTGCGCCGGCGCTTCGCCGGCAAGCCCGAGCACGTGGTCAACTACTTTTTCTTCGTCGCCGAGGAAGTGCGCTCGATCATGGCCCAGCTCGGAATCGCGCGCTTCGACGACCTGGTCGGTCGCGCCGACCTGCTCGACACCCGCGCCGGCGTCGACCACTGGAAGGCGCACGGTCTGGACTTCTCCCGCGTGTTCCACCAGCCGCAGCTCGGCGCCGACGTGCCGCGCCGGCATGTCGAGGACCAGGACCACGGCCTGGCCCGCGCGCTGGACCATATCCTGATCGAGCGCGCGCGCCCGGCACTCGAGCGCGGCGAGAAGGTGCAGTTCATCCAGAACGCGCGAAACGTCAACCGCACCGTCGGCGCCATGCTGTCGGGCGAGGTCGCGCGGCGCTACGGCCATGACGGCCTGCCCGACGACACCATCCACATCCAGATGGAAGGCACCGGCGGGCAGAGCTTCGGCGCCTTCCTCGCCCGCGGCATCACCCTGTACCTGATCGGCGACGCCAACGACTACACGGGCAAGGGCCTGTCGGGCGGCCGCGTGGTGGTGCGCCCGACCATCGAGTTCCGCGGCGACGCCACCGCCAACATCATCGTCGGCAACACCGTGCTGTACGGCGCGATCGACGGCGAGGCCTTCTTCCGCGGCGTCGCCGGCGAGCGCTTCGCGGTGCGCAACTCGGGAGCGGTGGCGGTGGTCGAGGGCACCGGAGACCACGGCTGCGAGTACATGACCGGCGGTACCGTGCTGGTGCTCGGCGCCACCGGGCGCAACTTCGCAGCCGGCATGAGCGGCGGCGTGGCCTACGTCTACGACGTCGACGGCCAGTTCGCGCGCCGCTGCAACACGGCGATGGTGGCGCTCGACAAGGTGCTGCCGGCGGCCGAGCAGAAAGCCACGATGGCGCAGGGGCTGTGGCATCGCGGCACCACCGACGAGGAGCAGCTGCGCCGGCTGCTGCAGGACCACCTGCGCTGGACCGGAAGCCAGCGCGCGCGCGAACTGCTCGACAACTGGGATACGGCGCGCGCGCGCTTCGTCAAGGTGTTCCCGCACGAATACCGCCGCGCGCTCGGCGAGATGGCTGCGCGCCGCGAGGCGCAGGCGGCGACCGCGAAGGCGATGGAACTGGCGCAGTGACGCACGCGACGTTTGAGGAAAGATCATGGGAAAAATGACCGGCTTCATCGAATTCGAGCGCCAGGAAGAGACCTACGAGGCCCCGGCCGAGCGAGTTCGGCACTGGAAGGAATTTGTCCACCAGCTTCCCGACGACCAGGCGCGCACCCAGGCCGGGAGGTGCATGGACTGTGGTATTCCGTTCTGCAACAACGGCTGTCCGGTGAACAACATCATTCCGGACTTCAACGACCTGGTCTGGCATGCCGACTGGCGTGCCGCGCTCGATACCCTGCACTCGACCAACAATTTCCCCGAGTTCACCGGGCGCATCTGCCCGGCGCCGTGCGAGGCTGCCTGCACCCTGGGCATCAATGCGCGGCCGGTGGGAATCAAGTCGATCGAGCACGCCATCATCGACAAGGGCTGGGACATGGGTTGGGTGCGGCCGCAGCCGCCGGCGGCGCGCAGCGGTCGACGCGTGGCGATCGTCGGCTCGGGCCCGGCCGGGCTGGCCGCCGCGCAGCAGCTCGCGCGCGCCGGTCATGACGTGACGGTGTTCGAGAAGAATGACCGCATCGGCGGCCTGCTGCGCTACGGCATCCCCGACTTCAAGCTCGACAAGCGCCACATCGACCGCCGCATCGAGCAAATGCAGGCCGAAGGCGTTCGTTTCGTCACCGGCACGCTGATCGGCGCGCTGCCGAGCGAAGGCGCCGGGGCCACGGTGACCAACTGGTCCAGGCAGCAGCGCGCGGCCGGCGAACTGCTGGCCGAGTTCGACGCCGTGCTGCTGGCCGGCGGCTCCGAGCAGCCGCGCGACCTGCCGGTGCCCGGGCGCGAGCTCGACGGCATCCACTTCGCGATGGAGTTCCTGCCGCAGCAAAACAAGGTCAACGCCGGCGACAAGATCAAGGGCCAGCTGCTGGCGGCCGGCAAGCACGTGGTGGTGATCGGTGGCGGCGATACCGGCAGCGACTGCGTGGGCACCAGCAACCGCCATGGGGCCGCGTCGGTGACCCAGTTCGAGCTGCTGCCGCAGCCGCCCGAGGTCGAGAACAAGCCGCTGGTGTGGCCGTACTGGCCGATCAAGCTGCGCACCTCGAGCAGCCATGACGAAGGCTGCGCGCGCGACTGGTCGGTGGCGACCAAGTCCTTCGTTCCCGGCACCGGCAAGGACAAGAACCGGGTCAAGGCGATCCAGGCCTGCCGCGTCGCGTGGAAGGACGGGCGCATGCAGGAAGTCCCGGGAAGCGAGTTCACGCTGCAGGCCGATCTGGTGCTGCTGGCGATGGGGTTCGTGCACCCGCTGGGAAGCGTGCTCGACGCGTTCGGTGTCGAGCGCGACGCGCGCGGCAACGCGGCGGCGACGACCGACGACGCGCGCGGCTATGCGACCAATGTTCCCAAGCTGTTCGCCGCCGGCGACATGCGCCGCGGTCAGAGCCTGGTGGTGTGGGCGATCCGCGAAGGCCGCCAGGCGGCGCGCGAGATCGATCGTTTCCTGATGGGAGCGACCGAGCTGCCGCGCTGAGGCGCGGCGCACGCACGGGCCGATGCGCGCGTTCGATCCGGAACTGCTCGAAGCGTCGGGGCGCGACGCGCAGCAGTTGTACGCCCAGGCCCTGGCGGCGATGCCGCCCGGCGACCTCTGGGTGTTCGGCTACGGATCGCTGATCTGGAACCCCGAAGTCGCGCACGACGCCCGTCGCGCAGCGCGCGCGTGGGGCTGGCAGCGCGGACTGTGCATGTGGTCGCACGTCAACCGCGGCACCGTGCAGCGCCCGGGGCTGGTGTTCGCGCTGGTTCCGGGCGGATCGTGCCAGGGCATCGTGCTGCGCGTCCCGCGCGCGCGCGCCGAGGCCGAACTGCAGCGGCTGTGGCAGCGCGAAATGCCCAGCCCGGTCTATGACCCGCGCTGGCTGCGCTGCCGCACGCCCGGCGGCGACGTGCGCGCGCTGGCGTTCACGCTGTCGCGCGCAAGCCCGAGCCACGCCGGGCGGCTCGATGCCGATGCCTTGCTGCCGATCCTGCGCGACAGCCGCGGGCGCTACGGCAGCACGCTCGAGTACGTGTTGCGCACTGCGCAGGCACTGCGTGCCGAAGGCATCCGCGACCGCGCGCTCGAGCGCATCGTGCAACTGGCCGAAGCGGCAGGGCTGCGCTGAACGCCCGGCTCAGCCGATGCGTCGCAGCGCCGCGACGGCAACCAGCAGCAGCGCGGCAGCGCCGGGCGCGCGCAGCATCGGCTCGATCGCGGCATTCGGCAGCAACCCGACCGCGAAGGCTGCTGCGAACGTGCCGATGCCGAATCCCGCGCTCCAGCCGCGACTGGTCTGCACGCGTGCTGCGCTGCTGCGGCCGAGCACAGGCTCGGTGGTGCTGCCGCCGAGCAGCAAGCCGACGCCGAGCAGCAAGGCCGCGACACCCGGCGCCGCGAACAGCACCAGTGCGGCAAGTCCGGTCGCCAACAGCGCTGTCCATTGCAGCCACGAGACGACGCGCGCGCTGGGCCGCGCGACGAGCAGCCGTGCGATCTTCGCCGCTCCGAGCATGGCGCCGAGCAGCAGCGCGACCAGCAGCGGGGACAGATACATGCCGCTCGGCCCCAGGCAGACGAACGCCGCCTGCAGGGCCGGCAACGCCGCGCTGGCGCTCGCCCAGCCGCGCAGTGTCGATGCGATGACCAGCAGCGCGGGCGCGCGGGTCGTGCCTGGCCTGGGTGCTGCGGGCGCCGGAACCGATCGCGCGAGCCAGGCCGCGAACAGCCACAGCGCGACCGCGGCGGTGACCGAGGCCGTCACGGCCAGCGGTACGCTGGCCGTGACGCCCACGCCGAAGCCTAGCCAGCGGCATACCGCAGCCACGGTGCCGCGCCGCATGCGGGCTTGCGGCAGGCTGCCACGCGCCAGCGCGATGCGCTGCGCCAGCAGCGCGTAACCGCTGCCCAGGCCGAGCAGCGCGCTGGCGGCACTGGCGGCAAGCAGCGACCAGCCGGTGCCGCCGCCGGCGGCAGCCAGCGCGGTGGCCGCCGCGCACAGTGGCAATGCGTGTCGCGCCACCGACGCACGGGTGCCCAGCAACGCGGCACAGACCGTGTGCGCGGCAGCGTACAGCAGCAGCGGCCAGGCCACGAGCAGCCCCGGCATGCGGTCGAGCAGGACTCCGGCGGCCAGCCCCGTGGCGATCGCGCCGGCAAGCAACGCGCCGAACAGCGCCGCCAAAGGCATCCGCACGGCGTCGCGCCGGTTGCGGCGCGGCACCATCGGCAAGACGAATGCACTGCGCGCATGCATCGGTACGGACTCCCCGGGCCAGGGCGCGGCCCTCGCCCTTGGATGCGGAGGGTGCCCGGGTAGTTCCGCGCGCGCCGGCAGTCAGTCGTCGCCGCGGTAGCTGCGCCAGGCTTTCAGCGCGTCGCGCATGGTGGTGATCTCCTGCGCGAAATTCGGGCATGCCTTGCACACCGCCAGGTGCAGCCGAAGCGCCACGCGCTCGAGCGGGCGCAGCGCGCGGTCCTCGCGGGCGAGGATCAGCGCGGCGGCTTCGCGACAGCTTCGGCGAAGCGGATAGCGCATCATGGCCTGCTCCCCAGCGTGTTGCCGAACCAGTCGAGCTGCAGGCACTCGCGCAGCCGCATGCGCGCGCGACTGAGCATGGTCCACAGGTTCGCCGGCGAGATCGCAAGCTCGTCGCAGATCGCCGAGCTGTCGAGTTCGAGCCACTCGCGCATCAGGAACACCCGTCCGAGGCGTTCGGGAAGGCGTTCCATGCACGCTTCGAGCACGGCGAGGAACTGGCGCTGCTGCAAGGCTTCGTGCGGCTGCGACCAGACTTGCGGCATTGCGCGGAAATGGCCGTCGGCGGCGAACACCAGGTCATCGATGTCGGTGTCGCCGTCGTCATCGTCGCCCAGGCAAGCCTCGCGCTGGCGCAACCGCAGTTGATCGATCACCTTGTGCCGCAGGATGCTGATCAGCCAGGTCTTGAGCTGCGCGCGTCCGTCGAAGCGTGCCGCGCCTTCGAGCGCTGCCAGCACGGTTTCCGACACCGCGTCTTCGGCCCAGTGCGCGTTGCGCAGCTGCAACTGGGCCAGGCGGAGCAGGCTGGGGCGCAAGGCTTCGATTCGGCTGCTCAGGTCCGGTTCCATGATGCGCCCGATTCTTCCACAGAATGCAAGGCCGTTGCCTATACTGGCGCGATGAACTCGCTGGCCGATCTTCGCAAGGACTATTCGCGCGCCGAATTCGACGAAACACACGCCGATGCCGACCCACTGCGCCAGTTCGAGCGCTGGCTCGGCGAGGCTGTGCGGGCCGAGGTTCCCGAGCCCAATGCGATGACCCTGGCCACCGTCGGCGACGACGGCAGGCCGTCGACTCGGGTGGTGCTGATCAAGGCGGTCGACTCCCGCGGCATTGTCTGGTTCACGAACTACGCCAGCCGCAAGGGGCGCGAGCTGGCTTGCCATCCGTTCGCTGCCTTGCAGTTCCATTGGGTCGAGCTCGAGCGGGTGGTGCGAATCGAGGGCGACGTGGAGCGGGTCGATGAAGCCGAGTCGGACGCGTATTTCGCCAGCCGGCCGCTGGCCTCGCGCATCGGCGCGTGGGCTTCGGCGCAGAGCGAGCCGATCGAATCGCGTGCGGTGCTGCTGCGCCGCGCAGCCGAGTTCGGTCTGAAGTTCGGCCTGCATCCGCCGCGCCCGCCGCACTGGGGCGGGTTCAGGCTGCGGCCGCTGGCGTGGGAATTCTGGCAGGGCCGCCCGTCACGCCTGCACGATCGCGTGGCGTACCGGCAACGGCCTGAAGGCGGCTGGCTGCGCCAGCGGCTTGCGCCGTGACGCCGCGGGCTGCGCAGCGTCTCAGCGAGGATCGATCGGGAGACACACCATGCACGACACCACGAAGCTGACGCGCCGCCGCGTCGCGAAGGCGCTGGCGCTGCTGCCGCTGGGCACGGTGCCGCCGGCGCATGCCGCGTCGCGCTCGGATCGGGCGGCAGCGCGCATCCTGGCGCATCTGGACCTCGCGACCTGCATCGTCGAAGGGCGCGGCCCGAGGCGACTGGTGGTGTTCTTCGATCCGAACTGCCCGTACTGCCACCGGTTGTATCAGGCGCTGCGTCCGCTTGTCGGCAGGAACGGCCTGAGCGTGTGCTGGATCGTGCTGGGCATGTTGACCGCGAGCAGCCTGCCGAAGGCCGCCGCGATGCTGCAGGCTGCCGATCCGTTGCGCGCGTTGCACCGCAACGAGGATGATTACGACTTCGCCGCGAACGGTCAGCCCGGCGGCGGCATCGCGCCGGCGCGCAGCATCACGCCGGGCACCCGTGACCGCTTGCAGCGCAACCTGATCCTGTATCACAGCGCGCAGCTCGTCGGCGTGCCGGTGATGGTCTGGCGCGACGCACACGGCGCGCACCTGAGCGTCGGAGTTCCGTCGGCCTCCGACCTGCGCGCGATCGTCGCGTCGGTTCGCTGAAGGCGCTCAGCCCGGTGCGCGCAGCAGCGAAGCGAACGCGCTGCGCACGGTGTCGAGCTTGGGCCTGATCACGACCTGGCAATAGCCCTGTCCCGGATGCCGCGCGTAGTAGTCCTGGTGCTCGGCCTCGGCCGGCCAGAACACGCGCAGCGCCTGGACTTCGGTGACGACCTGGGGGCCCATCGCTTCGACCAGAGAGCGCACCTGCGCGCACTGCGTCTCGTCGCTGCAATAAATGCCCGAACGGTATTGCGGCCCGACGTCGGCGCCCTGGCGGTCGCGGCTGGTCGGGTCGTGGATGGCGAAGAACACCTCGAGCACGCGGTGCAGCGGCAGCCGCTGCGGGTCGAAGCGCAGGCGCACGGCCTCGGCGTGCCCGGTGCGCCCGCTGCACACCTCGGCGTAGGTCGGGTTCGGCAACGCGCCCTGGGCATAGCCGCAGGTGGTCTCGAGCACGCCGTCGAGCGCGCGCAGCGCGGCATCGACGCACCAGAAGCAGCCGCCGGCCAGGGTGATGGTCTGCTCGGACGAGGGCGCGTCGGTCGGCATCGTGTTCGGCTCCAGATGGCGTGGAACGAAGAAGGCCGCGTGCCATGATCGGCAACGCGGCCCGTACGATTGCGGCTTCGGGGTTCGCTGCCCGACACCGCACCCTGCAGGGATGCAGGGACTCGAGGTTGCACAATGGGCTGCGCCCACTGTGACCACCGCCGCGGCTGCACCGCAACGGCCATTCCAATGTAGGACTGCAGGCGGCCGGAGTCAATCAAACTTACAAGGCCGCCATGGTCTTGGGCGATCGAAGTCTTGGGCGATCGAAGTCTTGGGCGATCGAAGTCTTGGGCGATCAAAGCGGTCGCTCAGGGATCCATGCTCAGGGCAGGCTCAGCGAAAGCATGGCCTGCGGAGCCTCGGCGCGCAGCAGCGGCGCGCCGATGAACTGCCGCGCGCCGGGAACGCCGCGCGCCTGCAGTGCAGCGCGCAGCGCCACCGCGCGCTGCATGGCCAGCGCACGCAGCTGCGCGTCGTCGGCCGGAATCTGGCGCAGCAGCAGCGCGCGCATGGTCGCGACCGGAACGGATTTCGGCAAACCGAGCAGATTGCGCGGCTTGTCGGGCAACGCGGTCGCGCGGTACAGCGAGGCGAGCGCCGCGTCGCGCTGCGTCGGCGGGATCGCTTGCGCTGCCTGCTCGTCGCGCGGCTGGTGGCGACGCCAGTGCAGCAGCATGCGGTGCGCGAGCACCGCGTCGCGCAGCGCGTCGCGCTCTGTGGGCGACGCCGTCCCGGTGATCGTCAGGATCAGGTCCGGGCGGTCGCGCAGCGCCTGCGCGACGCGGTCGAGCAGCGCGCCCGACGAGTCGGGCAGCCGGGCGATTCCAGGAACGAAGGCAATCCGGTCGAGATGCTGTCCCGCGGCTGCGGCACCGAGGTGCGCGAGCAGCGTGAACGGCGCGGTCAGCGCGCGCTCGAACAGGTTGCGCACCACCCGCGCGGCCAGCGCGGCGAAATTGAATTCGGGGTCGTGCAGCGAACCCGAGACCGGGATATCGAGTTCGATTCGTCCCTGCGGGTCCTTCAGCAGCGCCAGCGCCAGCGCCACCGGCAGATGCGTGGCGTCCGGGCTGTCGACGTGCGCACCGAGCGTGAGCTGGTCGAGGCTCAGGTGATTGTCGGCGCTGAGCTGACCGCCCGGATCGATGCGATAGTGCACATGCATCGCCAATTGCCCGCGCGCGATGGCGTAGCCGGCGTAGCGCTCGGCATACGGCGACAGTGGCGCGAGCTGGAACTCGCGCAGGCTGCCGACGAGATCGAGTCGGGGCGGTTGCCGCAGCGGCGCGACGGCGCCGTCGATGCGCACCGGCGCATCGCCCTGCGCGGTCGCGCGCAGCCGCACCGGCGCCAGCGCGCTCGACCCGGTGCCGAACGCACCGACGGTGCCTTGCACCCCGAGCAGGCTGGTGGCGTAGTTCGGACGCACGAAATAGTCCGTATAGTCGATTCGACCGTCGCGCAGCGCAACGCCGCCGATGTGCAGCCGCAGCGCAGCGCCGGCGGGCGCTGCCCGGGCCGGCGCGGCCCTGCGCGCCGGTGGCGCGTGCCAGGCCTGCGTCAGATTGAGCTGCGCATCGGCGGACAGCACGACGCGGGCGTAGAAGTGCTGCAGCGCAATCTGTCCGATGCTCAGCGAGGTCGGCGCGCGCGGCGCCATGCGCAGCCGCATGCGCTGCAGCCGCACGCTGCGCCAGCCCAGCAGCGGCTGCCGCGCGGCGTCGACGCTGACGTCGTCGAGCGCGGCGTCGCCATCGAAGCGCACGGCGCTGCCGCGCAGCGCCAGCTGGCCCTGCGCACTGCCCAGCGCGCGCAGCACCCGCACCGCGACTTCGTGCGGCAGGTATGCCGCGGCACTTTGCAGCGGCAATCGCTGCGCAGCCAAAGTGCCGCGCAGCCGCAGCGGCGACAGTCCGAAGCGGCCGTCGAAGCGCACGCTGCCGGCCTGCGGCGCGATGCTGGTCGGCTGCGGCGCCGGAGCATTGCCCAGCGGCAACGGCGGACGTCCGCCCGGCTGCGGCGCCGGCGCCGCAGCCGGCTGCGCCGGTGGCATGCGATCGCGCACGCGGGCGCTGAAGTGCATCGAGGCCATCGACGACGACGGCCACGCCACGTCGCGCAGCGTCAGCTGCATGCGGTCCATGGCGAGCACGACCGGCGTGGCCGGCTCGGTGTCGGCCAGGTAGGCGCCGCCGTCGACCACCTGCGCGTCGCGCAGCCGCAGCTGCCACGGACTTCCCGAGGCCGTCGATTTGCGGCCGCCGGAAGTCGTGTGGTGGATTGCCAAGCCGGCGACCGACCAGCGACCGGCCGCGTCGCGCGACACACTGGCCTGCGGCCGCTGCAGCACCAGCTGCGCGACGCTGGCGCGGTGCGCGATCAGATCGACGTGCGCACCGCGCAATACGACGCGTGCTGCACGCAATGCGCCGTGCGGCCCGATCCGCGGCGCGTCCAGCGTGGCTTGCGCGACCTGCAGCTGCAGGCGGCTCGGCCTTGCCTGCCAGCGCAGCTGCGCGTTGCGCACGTCGAGCAGGCCTTGCGGCAGCAGCGCGCGCAGGCTCGGCAGATACGGCCCCGCGAGGCGCGGGTCCAGATGCGTGAGCGCAACGTCGAGCCGGGCTTGCGCCAGATCGGCGTCGCCGTGCAACTGCAATCGAGCCGCTTGCGGCCCGGAGATCGAGGCGGCGAAGGCCACCGGCTGGCGCAGCGGCCACTGCAGAGAGCCGAGCGTGGCGCGCGACACCTGCCAGCGCCAGTCGACGCCGACGCCGGGATCGGACCAGTGCAGCGAGCCATCTTGAAGCGCGGCGCCTGCCCATGTCACCGCCCATGTCGGCGCGGCGCTTTGCTTGCCGGCGCGCCCGCCGGGCGCCTTCGCGCTGCCCGAAGCGGCGCTGCCGGGCGCGGCGCCCGCGGTCGGCAGCGCGCCGCGGCGCAGATGCACGCGCAGGCCATCGATCTGCAGCGCGCCCAGCGTGGCGCGGTGCGCCGCCGGCAGCACCCGCTGCAGGACCAGCGCTGCGCTGCGCCAGCCTCCGAGCGCGGTGCCGGCGCGGTCGTCGACGCGTGCGTCGTCGATGCGCACGCTGCCGCCGATGGCCGGCGCCGCCAGCGACCCGGACAACTGCAGCGCCACGCTCAGGCTGCCGTTGCGCAGGTGCACGGGCAGGCCGATCGGCTGGTAGCCGGCCAGCGGTTGCAGCGCAAGCCCCTGCAGCGTCAACCGACCGCGCAGCGTTCCCGCGGCGCGCATCGGCGTGCCTTGCAGGCGCACGCGCAGCGGCGCGCCATCGAGCCGCGCCTGCAGAAACGCGCGCGCCGGTGCCGCGTCGGGCAGTGTCGACAGGCCGTCGACGCTGAGCGTGTCCAGGTCGAGCGCGGTGCGCGCGTGTGCCGCACGGTCGTCGAGCTCGATGCGGCCGTCGCGCACGCTCAGCGCATCGAGGCGCATGCGCGGCGGCGCCGCGCTGCTTTTCGGACCGCTGCGCAGCCGCGCGACGACGTCGGCGATGTCCAGGCGGCCATCGCTCAGGCGCACCAGGCGCAGCCGCGGCGCCTGCAGCCGCAGCAGCGCGATGTCGGGAACGCCGTGCCAGAGCGTGGACCAGGCCAGACGCAGGGTGATGGCGCCCACACGCAGCGTGTCGGAACGACCTTGCGCGTCCTCGACGCGCAAGTCCGACACCTGAAGCTGCAGGTGCAGCGGATTGAAGGTCACCGCACCGATCGACGCGTGGCGGCCGACATGGGCGTCGATCCACTGCGGCGCCTTGGCGCGCAGCAGCGCGGGCACCGTCCACGGCGAAGTCCCGAACAGCGCGAGCACCGCGCATATGGCGACGGATGCGAGCCATATCGCGGCCTTGATTAACGCGCGCTTGGTACCTTGGTGCATTCGGCGATTATCGTGCGGAATATGGGGATTTGACTGCCCCGTTCGAAGGGTTTTCGTCGGAGTCGTCAGCGGTGCCCGCTATGCTGGGAAGCAAACGCGACGGATACTGCGATGACCTGGAACCCGGATCAGTACCTGAAGTTTGCCCAGGCGCGGGCCCGGCCGGCGCTGGACCTGCTGGCGCGGGTCGAGCATCCCGGGCCGCGGCATCTATGCGACCTGGGCTGCGGCGCCGGCAACGTCACCGCGTTGCTCGCGCAGCGCTGGCCGCACGCCGACCTGATCGGGGTCGATGACTCTGCGGCGATGCTCGAGCGCGCGCGCCTGGCGTTGCCCGAGGTGCGCTGGATGCGCGCCGACATCGCCACCTGGCGTGCCTCGCGGCCGCTGGACCTGCTGTTCAGCAACGCCGCGTTGCACTGGCTCGGCGATCACCCCCGACTGTTCCCGGAGCTGTTCGCGCAATTGGCGCCGGGCGGTGTTCTGGCGGTGCAGATGCCGGTGAACTTTGCTTCGCCGTCGCATACGGCGATCGCCGAAACGGTTTACGACGGCGCCTGGCAGCAGCGCCTGGAGCCGCTGCTGCGGCCCGAGCCGGTTGCTCCGGCGGCCGCGTATTACCGGATGATCGCGCCCGCTGCCGCCGAGGTCGACATCTGGGAAACCCAGTATCTGCACGTGCTGGTGGGCGCCGACCCGGTCAAGGAGTGGACCAAGGGGACGTGGCTGAAGCCGTTCCTCGACGCACTCGACGCCGACGAAGCCGCCGAGTTCGAGGCGGCGTACGCGGCACGGTTGCGGCTGGCGTATCGCCCGCTCGCCGACGGCACGACGCTGTTTCCGTTCCGCCGTCTGTTCATCGTCGCGCGCCGCGGCTGAGCCGCGGCGTCAGCGCGCCGGCCACAGTGCGTCGACGAGCGCGCTGGCGCGCGCAGCGCAGGCCGCGTCGGGCACGATCGCACGGCCCCATTCGCGCCGCGTCTCGCCTGGCCATTTGTTGGTCGCGTCGAGCCCCATCTTGCCGCCCAGGCCCGATTCGGGCGACGCGAAATCGAGATAGTCGATCGGGGTGTTGGGGACCAGCGTGGAGTCGCGCACCGGATCCATGCGGGTGGTGATGGCCCAGATGACCTCGCGCCAGTCGCGAATGTCGACGTCGTCGTCGGTCACGACAATGAACTTCGTATACATGAATTGCCGCAGGAAACTCCAGACGCCGAACATCACGCGTTTGGCGTGACCCGCGTACTGTTTGCGGATCGACACCACCGCGAGTCGGTACGAGCACCCTTCGGGTGGCAGGTAGAAGTCGGTGATTTCCGGGAATTGTTGCTGCAGCAGCGGCACGAACACTTCGTTGAGCGCCACGCCCAGCACCGCCGGCTCGTCGGGAGGCTTGCCGGTGTACGTCGAGTGGTAGATCGCGTCGTCGCGTCGAGTCAGGCGATCGACTTCGAACACCGGGAACCAGTCCTGCTCGTTGTAATAGCCGGTGTGGTCGCCGAACGGGCCTTCGAGCGCGTGCAGGTAACCGCCGATGGATTTCAGCTGCACGCCGCCGTCGGCTTCGCCGTGCCAGCCGTCGGGGGCGCACGGGATGTGCCCCTCGAGCACGATCTCGGCGCGCGCCGGCACCTGCAACGGGACCCCGATGCAGTCGGCCAGTTCGGTGCGGCTGCCGCGCAGCAGCCCGGCGAACTGGTACTCGGACAGATTGTCGGGAACCGGAGTGACCGCGCCGAGCATCGTCGCCGGGTCGGCGCCGAGCGCGACCGCGAGCGGGAAAGGCTGCCCTGGGTGCGCGGCGGCGTGGTCGCGGAAATCCAGCGCCCCGCCGCGATGCGCCAGCCAGCGCATGATCAGCCTGTTGCGCGCGATGCGCTGCTGCCGGTAGATGCCCAGGTTCTGTCTCGCCTTGCGCGGGCCGCGGGTGATCACCAGACCCCAGGTCAGCAGCGCACCGGCGTCGCCGGGCCAGCACGTCTGCAGCGGCAGTTGCGCGAGATCGACATCGCCCGCGCCGAGCACGACCTGCTGGCACGGTGCGCCGCGCACGACGCTCGGGCGCATGTCCCAGACGGCGCGCGCCAGTTGCAGCAGTTCGCCGGCGTCCTTCAGACCGCGCGGCGGCTCGGGCTGCTTGAGCGCGGCCAGCACATGGCCGATGCGGCGCAACGCGCCGACTTCGGCCACGCCCATGCCAAGCGCAACGCGTTGCGTCGTGCCGAAGAGGTTGCCCAGCACCGGCATGGTGTGTCCGGTCGGCTTGCGAAACAGCAACGCCGGGCCTTCCCGACGCAGCATCGCATCGCACACGGCAGTCATCTCCCAGCGCGGCGAGACCGGCTCATCGACATCGATCAATTCGCCCCGGGCTCGCAGCGCATCGAGGAAATCGCGCAGATCTCGGTATTTCATATGATTAGAAGTTTGTTTGTGCGACGCCTTATGCATTGACAGAGTATAACGACGCCGTAAAATTAGGCAGCAGTCGCACCGAGCCCTGGCTCGACGTGCGCTTTTTGCGACCCGAACAGCCTCCGGCCCGAGACAGGCCGGCCGATCACAGGCATCTTAGAGGCGTGAGGCTCGAACACGAGCCGGTTCGGATCTTGTGCCCTGGTATCGGGGCTGTGCCGCGTGCTTGCGCGGTGCCGCTTCCGGACCTTCTGACACAGGAGTTGACATGTCGGAAGCAACGCAGACCCAGCACCGAGTGCTGGACTGGCGCGCCGTCGGCGCGCGTGTCTTGGCGTGGATGCACAACACCTTGATGCTGGTCGGGTGTCTTGTCGTCGGCGCCGCGGCGTATTTGTATCTGCACCCGCAGTCTCTGGCCGTGCTCGGCAAGGAGCTGGCGCAGTGGGTGGCCGTTCGCGGCCCGGCGACCGTCGTCGCACAGGCCGAGGATGTGGCGCAGCCTGCGCTGCCGGATGACGGGCGCCTGGCCGTTGTGGCGCAGGCGCCACAGTTGACGCATGCGCAGAGCGCGATTGCCGATTGGTTGTCCCGGCGCTACAACATTGCGCCGCTGGCGATGCGCGAGCTGGTCAGCAGCGCCTGGCAGGTCGGGCGCGACGAGCATCTGGACCCGACACTGATCCTTGCCGTGATGGCCGTGGAGTCGTCGTTCAATCCGTACGCGGCCAGTTCGGTGGGCGCCACCGGTCTGATGCAGGTCATGGCCAAGGTGCACGAAGACAAGTTCGCCGCCTATGGCGGCGTCGGCGCGAGCCTGGACCCGAAGGCCAATGTGCGCGTCGGCGCGGCCGTGCTGAAGAATGCGATCGCGCGCGGCGGCTCGCTGCAGGCCGGACTGCGCATGTACGTGGGCGCCAGTTCGGTGGCGAACGAGGGTGGTTATGCGCAGAAGGTCCTCGGCATGCAGGCGCGTCTGCGCCTGCTCGCCGACGGCGCGCACCCGCCGGACAACGCGCCGCTGACGGCAGCCGCGGTGGCCGGCCAGACGGTGCACACCGCGACGCGCGCGACCGCCGCGGCGACTCCGGCGGCCTCGGGCGCGCAGCCCGCGGCATCCGATCCGCAGACGGCCGAGGTCGCGCGCGCGAGCCCCACGCTGGGCTAAACTGACGCCTTTGCGCGACTGGCGATAGGGCGGGGTCCCGCGCGGGGCACCGTTCGAGGTGGAGCCACCACCGGGGAGCGCAGACCGGATTGCCGTTCGCCTGGGCCCGCAGCCGCACCACGTCTGGTGCGAACCACCGCAATCCGCAAGGAAACCCAACCGATGTTCGACCGAAACGTCACGATCGCACAGACCGACCCAGATCTGTGGTCGGCGATCCAGCATGAAAACCAGCGCCAGCAAGACCACCTCGAACTGATCGCGTCCGAGAATTACACGTCGCCGGCAGTCATGCAGGCACAGGGTAGCCAGCTGACCAACAAGTATGCCGAGGGTTACCCCGGCCGGCGCTATTACGGCGGCTGCGAGTACGTCGACGTCGCCGAGTCGCTGGCCATCGCGCGCGTCAAGCAGCTGTTCGGCGCCGAGGCGGCGAACGTGCAGCCGCATTCGGGCGCGCAGGCCAACGAAGCCGTGTTCCTCGCCTTCCTCAAGCCCGGCGACACGATCATGGGCATGAGCCTGGCCGAAGGCGGCCACCTGACGCACGGCATGGCGCTGAACATGAGCGGCAAGTGGTTCAACGTGGTGCCCTACGGTCTCGATGCCGACGAGGCGATCGATTACGCGCGCATGGAACAGCTGGCGCGCACGCACCGCCCCAAGCTGATCATCGCCGGCGCGTCGGCGTACAGCCTGCGCATCGATTTCGCGCGCTTTTCGCGGATCGCGAAAGAGATCGGCGCGATTTTCATGGTCGACATGGCGCATTACGCCGGGCTGATCGCCGCCGGCGTCTACCCCAGCCCGGTGCCGCATGCCGACGTCGTCACCTCGACCACGCACAAGACGCTGCGCGGCCCGCGCGGCGGCATCATCCTGATGAAGGCCGAACACGAGAAGGCGATCAACTCGGCGATCTTCCCGGGTCTGCAGGGCGGCCCGCTGATGCACGTGATCGCGGCCAAGGCGGTGGCGTTCAAGGAGGCGCTGGACCCGGCGTTCAAGGTCTACCAGCAACGCGTCGTCGACAACGCGAAGGTGATGGCGTCGACCCTGGCCGCACGCGGACTGCGCATCGTCTCCGGCGGCACCGAAAGCCACCTGATGCTGGTCGATCTGCGCTCCAAGGGGATCACCGGCAAGGAAGCCGAGGCACTGCTCGGTTCCGCGCATCTGACGGTGAACAAGAACGCGATTCCGAACGACCCGCAAAAGCCGATGGTGACCTCGGGGATCCGCGTCGGCACGCCGGCGCTGACCACCCGCGGTTTCGGGCCCGAGCAGATCGCGAAGACCGCGAACCTGATCGCCGACCTGCTGGACGCGCCCGCAGACGCCGCGGTGCTCGAGCGCGTGCGCGGCGAGGTCGCGGCGCTGGCTGCCGCGTTCCCGGTCTACGGCTGACGGCGCGGCGCGCTCAGCCGGCGTAGCCGGCGGGGTTGCGCTGCTGCCAGTTCCACGCGTCGTCGCAGATCTGCTGCAGGTCGCGCGTGGCGCGCCAGCCCAGAACCTGCGCGGCGGCTTCGGCATCGGCCCAGCACGCGGCGACGTCGCCGGCGCGGCGGCCGACGATTTCGTACGGCAGCGCGCGTCCGATCGTGCGCGCGAACGCGGCGACCAGTTCGAGCACCGAAACGCCGCGCCCGGTTCCGAGGTTGAGGGTGACCATGCCGGCGTGCGCGCGCAAGTGACGCAGCGCTGCGACATGCCCCTCGGCAAGATCCATGACGTGGATGAAGTCGCGCACCCCGCTTCCGTCCGGGGTCGGCCAGTCGTCACCGAACACCCGCAGCCGCGGCAGCCTGCCGACCGCCACCTGGCTCACGAAGGGAAGCAGGTTGTTCGGCACGCCTCGCGGGTCCTCGCCGATCAGGCCGCTCGGGTGAGCACCCACCGGGTTGAAGTAACGCAGCCTGGCGATTCGCCAGTTCGGCTCAGCGGCGTAGAGGTCGCCGAGGATCTGCTCGACCATCAGCTTGCTGCGCCCGTACGGGTTGGTCGCGCCGAGTGGAGCGTCCTCACGCAGCGGTACGGAACTAGGGTCGCCATAGACCGTCGCGGACGATGAAAAAATCAGGCGATCGATTGAGGCGCGCTGCATCGACTGCAGCAGCGTCGTGCTTCCGCCGACGTTGTTGTCGTAATAGAGCAGGGGCTTGTCGACCGATTCGCCCACGGCCTTGAGCCCGGCAAAATGGATCACCGCGTCGATCTGCCTCGAAGCGAACAACGCATCGAGCGCCGCGCCGTCACGCACATCGCCTTCGACGAAGGTCGGTCGCAATCCGGCGATGCGTTCGACGCGCGCCAGCGATTCAACGCTGCTGTTGCTCAGGTTGTCGAAGACGATCGGATCGAAGCCGGCTTCGATCAATGCGACGCAGGTGTGCGAACCGATATAGCCGGCGCCGCCGGTGACCAGGATTTTGGGTCTCATGACGCGCAGAGTCCGAAAAAAAGCCGGAGGTCCTCGATCGATCTGGACATCCGGCTTTGGTGGCTCGTTGCCGAGCCTTTGTCTGGTGGGGGCACAAGGATTCGAACCTTGGACCTACTGATTAAGAGTCAGCTGCTCTACCAACTGAGCTATACCCCCGAAGAAACCGGCATGTTAGCACGGCGTTGCGCCATTGCAAAGGTTTAGTCTTGTCCAACGCACATCGACGCCGTCTCCCATGTCCGCCGGTGGCCGGTATCGCCCCCTGCGGCCGCTCGACGGTTCGTTCCGATCACCCCGGGGCGGGCCTTTGCACCCTCTACTGGGTGCAACCTGTCCGCGGGAGCGGCTTGCCGCTCCCGCGAATCGAGGGTTCGCGAAACGCCCAGCCGGTTATAGTCCGGGTTCGACCTTTGCGCGCATTCGCGCGCGCCACTCCGCCGTGCCGCCATGCTCCCGTCGCCCGCTCAAGTCGCCACGCGTCTGCTGCTGCCGCTGTTCCTCTGCCTGATCCCCCTGCAAGCCCAAGCCCTCGGCAATGCACAGGCCCGCGCGCTGGCCGCGGCGGCCGATGGCGGCGACACCGCAGCGCTGGACAAACTGCTGGCGGCGGCACGCGCCGGAGATCCGAACGCAGAGAACTGGTATGGAATCTACTGCGTCGACGAGGGCAAGGACTACGGCCTGGCCGCGAACTGGTTCCGCAAGGCGGCCGAACACGGCAACGCGGCGGCGCAATACAGCCTCGGCGTCCTCTACACCGACGGCCTGGGCGTGGCAGCGGATCCGCATCGGGCGGTGGCGTGGTATCAGCGCTCGGCGGCGCAGGGCTACGCGAAGGCCGAGAACAACCTGGCCTGGTTCTACGCCAATGGCAAGGGCGTGGCGCGCGACCCCGGGTTGGCCGCTTCCTGGTATCGCAAAGCGGCCGAGCAGGGCAATGCCAAGGCGCAGATGAGCCTCGGCCTGCTGTACGCCAGCGGCAGCGGGGTGGCGAAGGATCTGGCGCTGGCGCGTCAGTGGCTGCAGCGTTCGGCCGCGCAGGGCGACCCCGATGCGGCGCGCGAACTGGCAGCCCTGGGCGGTACCGCGGCCGCGACACCGGTGCCGTCGGTGCATCCCGCCCCGACGGCGCAGGCCAGCGCCCAGGCCGGCACCCGGCCCGCCCATCCCGCGGCGGCGCAGGGTGCCGCCCCCGGCGTGCAAGCCGGCGCCGCCGGGACCAGCGCGGCGCAGGCTGCGGTCGGGCAGGCGCTGCAAGGCTGGGCCCGCGCGTGGGCGGCCAAGGATCTGAACGCGTACTTCGCCGCGTACGCGCCCGATTACGCACCCGGAATGACCCATGCCGCGTGGATGGCCGATCGGCGCGCGCGCATCGTCGACAAGGCTTCGATCCAGGTCGGAATCAGCGCGCTCGCGGTCCGTGTCGCGGGCGACCACGCCGACGCGCGCTTTGTCGAGCACTACCAAGCCGGAACGATCGACTTCACCGGCGTCAAGCACGTGCAGTTGCAGCGCATCGGTGGCCGCTGGCTCATCGTGCGCGAGAGCTGAACGCACAAACCGCGCCGCAGCGCGATCAAGCCTCGCGCAGCGGCAGTCCCGCGCCGGCCTTGACTTCGCGCAGCACGATGCTCGAGCGCACGTGCGCGACACCGGGCAGGCGGAAGATGCGCTCCTGCAGGAAGCGGTCGTAGCTCTCGATGTCGCGGGTCATCACCGTCAGCAGGTAGTCGGCCTGACCCGTGGTCGAAAGGCAGCGGACGATCTGCGGCAACGCCAGCACCGCGCGCTCGAACTGTTCGACGACGGCGTCGCTGTGCGGGCTGAGGTTGACTTCGGCGACGACCATCAGGTTCAGCCCGACGCGCGCGCGGTCGACCAGCGCCGTATAGCCGCGGATCACGCCGGCGGCCTCCATGTCCTTGACGCGCTTCCAGCACGGCGTGGTCGACAGTCCGATCGAATCGGACAGCTGCTGCATCGTCTGGCGCGCGTCGCGCTGCAGTTCCTCGAGAATGCGCAGGGCGAAAGAGTCGAGAACGATATTCTCAGGCATTGGCTTGTCGCGGTAGAAATTTTTCCTATTTTGGCAAAAAAATCAGATATTCGGGAAAAAATTTGCCGTGCTGCGAACTATGCTTTTTCATGAATTCATCGGGAGAAGCAGATGCAGGCCAACGCAGTGGACGGCTACCGGCTCGACGACGCGCTCTGGGCTCAGCACGGCCGCGTGTTCCTCAGCGGCACTCAGGCGCTGGCCCGGCTGCCGCTGATGCAACGTGCGCGCGACGCCGCGCTGGGGCTCGACAGCCGCGGCTTCGTCAGCGGGTACCGCGGCTCGCCGCTGGGCGGCCTCGACCAGGCGATCTGGAGCGCCGGCGCCGCGTACGCCGAACACGGCGTTCGCTTCGTCCCGGCAGTCAACGAGGAACTGGCAGCGACCCAGGTCCTGGGCACCCAGCGTGTCGAATCGGACCCACAGCGCAGCGTCGACGCGGTGTTCGCGCTCTGGTACGGCAAGGGTCCGGGCGTCGACCGCGCAGGCGACGCGATCAAGCACGGCAACGCGTACGGCGCGTCGCCGCGCGGCGGCGTGCTGGTCGTCGCCGGCGACGACCACGGTTGCGTGTCGTCGTCGATGCCGCACCAGAGCGATCTGCTGTTCCAGTCCATGCGCATGCCGGTGCTGGCGCCGGCCGACGTCGGCGAGTACCTCGAGTTCGGCCTGTACGGTTGGGCGCTGTCGCGCTACAGCGGCGCCTGGGTCGGCTTCACCGCGCTGTCCGAAGTCGTCGAGAGCCGCGCCAGCGTCGATCTCGACGTCGTCGCGTCGCGCGTGGCGGCATGGCGCGATGCCGACGCGGTGCGTGCCCTCAGTGGCCATCGGCCTCCGCCCGACGGCCTGCATTACCGCTGGCCGGATTTGCCGTCGCTGCGCATCGAGACCCGGTTGAGCGACAAGCTCGAGGCGGTGGCCGCGTTCGCCGGCGTCAACAGCATCGACCGTGCCGTCGTCGCCTGCGCCGACGCGCGCGTCGGCATCATCACCTGCGGCAAGGCGCATCACGATCTGATGGAAGCGCTGCGCAGGCTCGACATCGATCCGGACATGCTGGCCGCCGCCGGAGTGCGCATCTACAAGGTCGGGCTGGCGTTTCCGCTGCACGGCGGCCGGATGCGCGCGTTCTGCGACGGCTTGCGCGAAGTGCTCGTGGTCGAGGAAAAGGCGCCGGTGGTCGAAACCCAGCTGCGCGCGCTGCTGTACAACGACGCGCAGCGACCGGTCATCGTCGGCAAGCACGACACCATGGGCGCACCGCTGGTGGCAGCCGACGGCGAATTGCGTCCGTCGCGGCTGATCGCGCAGGTCGCCGACTGGCTGGTGCGGCATTTCCCCGAGCACGCCGCGTTCAACGACCACCGTCGCCATGTGCCGGAGTTCACGCCGCCGCCGTTGCCGAGCAACGCCGCCGACGGCGCGCGCCGGTTGCCGTATTTCTGCGCCGGCTGTCCGCACAACACCTCGACCCGAGTTCCCGAAGGCTCGCACGCCCAGGCCGGCATCGGTTGTCACTTCATGGCCAGCTGGATGCAGCGCGAGACGGTCGGGCTGATCCAGATGGGCGGCGAAGGCGTCGACTGGGTGTCGCACGCGATGTTCACGCGCGAGGCGCACATGTTCCAGAACCTGGGAGATGGAACCTACTATCACTCTGGGTATCTGGCGATCCGCCAAGCGGTCGCGGCACGCGCGACGATGACCTACAAGATTCTGTACAACGACGCGGTGGCGATGACCGGAGGGCAGCCGGTCGATGGCCGTCTGAGCGTCGACGCCATCGCGCGCCAGGTCGAAAGCGAGGGCGTGGCGCACGTGGCGGTGGTCTCCGACGCGATCGGCAAATACCACGCGCAGCGCCATCGATTCCCGGCCGGAACGACCTTCCACGATCGTGCCGAGCTCGATGCGGTGCAGCGCAGGCTGCGCGCGACTTCCGGCGTGACGGTGCTGATCTACGAACAGACCTGCGCCGCCGAGCTGCGTCGGCGCCGGCGGCGCGGCGAGGCGCCCGATCCTGCGCGCCGCCTGTACATCCACGATGCGGTCTGCGAGGGCTGCGGCGACTGCAGCGTGCAGAGCAACTGCGTGGCCGTGCAACCGCACGCCACCGCGCTGGGGCGCAAGCGCCACGTCGACCAGTCCGCGTGCAACAAGGACTACGCCTGCGCCGGCGGCTTCTGCCCCAGTTTCGTCGAAGTCAGTTCGGCGCAACTGCGCCGGCGCCCTGGGCTGCTGCGCCGAGACCCGCTGGCCGCGCAGCGCCTGGCTGCGCTGGTCGCCGCGCTGCCGACGCCGACGCAGCCGGAGTGGACCGGGCCCTGGGATCTGCTGGTCACCGGAATCGGTGGCACCGGAGTGGTCACGGTCGGTACTCTGGTGGCGATGGCCGCGCACCTGCAGGGGGCCAGCTCCAGCGTTCTCGACTTCATGGGCTTCGCGCAAAAGGGCGGCGCCGTGCTGTCGTTCGTTCGCCTGGCGCGAAGCGCCGACCAGCTGCATCAGGTCCGCATCGACGCGCAACAGGCCGACGCGGTGCTGGCCTGCGATCTGGTGGTCGGCGCCGGCAGCGATGCGCTGTCGACGGTACGCCATGGACGCACGCGGGTGGTCGCCAACGTGCACCGCACCCCGCTGGCCGAGACGATGCGCGATCCCGAAGCCGAAGTTCCGGTATCGGCGCTGCTGGCCAAATTGCGCGCGGCCGCAGGCGACGGGCGCGTCGATGCGTTCGACGCGCATGAGCTGGCCGAGGAATTCCTCGGCGATACCATCGGCGCCAACATCGTCGCGCTCGGCTATGCCTGGCAGCGCGGCCTCGTGCCGCTGACGGCCGACGCACTGCAGCGCGCCATCGCGCTCAATGCGGTCGCGGTCGACGCCAATCGACTGGCGTTCGACATCGGCCGCCTCGCAGCGGCCGATGCTGCAGCCTGCGCTTCGCTGCGCGAAGCCGGCACTGGGCGCATCGATTCGGCCGACGCCGACGGCCTGGACGCGCTGCTGCCGCGCTACACCGCGCATCTGCAGGCCTGGCAGGACGCGGCGTGGGCGCGGCGCTACGCCGAGCGGGTCGAGCAGGTGCGACGCCGCGAGGCGGCCATCGGCGGCGACACGCGCCTGACGTGCACCGTGGCGCGCGCGCTGGGCAAGCTGATGAGCTACAAGGACGAATACGAGGTTGCCCGTCTGTACACCGACGGCTCGTTGCGCGCAGGACTGGCGCAGGCGTTCGAAGGCCGTCCGCGGATCGCTTTGCTGCTGGCGCCGCCGTGGCTCGGAAGCCGGCGCAAGATCCGCGTCGGCGGCGGCTGGGCGCTGCCGCTGCTGTCGCTGCTTGCGCGTTGCAGGCGCTTGCGCGGAACGCGCTTCGACCCGTTCGGGTATGGCGCCGAACGCCGGCTCGAGCGCGGCCTGATCGACGATTACCTGGGGCTGCTCGATGAATTGCTGCCCCGGCTCGACGCAGCGCGCTTGCCGCTGGCGGTCGAAATCGCCGCGCTGCCGCTGACCATGCGCGGCTTCGGCCACGTCAAGCGCGCCGCGGTCGCAGCGGCGCGCGCGCGGCAGGCCGAATTGCTGCATCGATTCGACGCCCAGCGCTGGCCGGCGCCGCCGGACAGCGCGCGCGCGGGTCAGCTGCGCGGAATCGCGATCACCGTGGCGCCGCGCTGACCGGATTCGCGGGCGCTGCGCTCACGCGGGCCCATCGATGACGCTGACCCGATTGCGGCCTGAGTTCTTCGACGCGTACAGCGCGCGGTCGGCGCGCTGCAACATGCCGTCGGCCGAATCGCCGGCCTGCCATGCCGTCACACCGACCGAAACCGTGAATGGATCGAGCTGGAAATGGTCGCGCCTGCGCACCAGCCGCAGGCCGTGGATGCGGGCGCGGATCGCCTCCGCCACTTTCGATGCGCCGTCCAGCGGCGTGTCGGGCAACATGACGAGGAATTCCTCGCCGCCGTAGCGCACGGCGTGGTCGCCGCCGCGGATGCAGTTGCGGATGGCGTCGGCGACGTTGCGGATGACCGCGTCGCCGAGCGCATGGCCGTAGGTGTCGTTGATCGCCTTGAAATGGTCGATGTCGACCATCAGCAGCGCGAAGGCGCGCCGCTGCACCAGCAGTTCGTCGAAATGCGCGTCCATGGCGCGGCGGTTGAGCAGGCCGGTCAACGGGTCGACCAGCGCTGCGCGGCGATGCTCCTCGAGCTCGCCGCGCAATTGCTCGGTTTCCACGACGGTTTCGCGCAGCCGCTCCTGCAACTGGTCGTTGCGCTGCTGGGCCTGGCGCGTGGCGTCGAGCATGTCGCCTGCGATGCCACGCAGCGCGTCGGCGTCGACTGCGCTGTCGAGCCGATGCAGGCTGGCGGCGAGGGCACGGCCGAATTCAGCCGTGCCCTGGCCGGCGTGGTCCAGATTGCGGATCAGCAGCAGCAGCAGCTGCTTCAGATCGTGGCCGACGCTGCGCAACTGAGCAGCCCGATCGGCGGCGATGTGGGTGTCGAACAGAGCGTGCAGCAGATTTTCGTCGAGCGTTTGCCCACTTTCGATTCGCTGCCGCAGCGCATCGACGATTTCCGGGATCGCCGCGCTCGCGTAAGCGTAGGCGACCGTGTAGCTCAGCGGGCTCGGCGCCAGGTGCTGGCCGACGAGCAGGTCGAGCGACATCTGGGCGAAGGCCCTCGCGTCATCGAAGGGGTGAACGATAGCCTGGATGTCGGTCATTCGATTCTGCCGGGAGTTTGCAGCGCACGTCCTGCCGGTTCGCCTCCGCGCCTGGGGATCGGCCGCGTCAGCCGGCCTCCCGGCCCGGGTTGCGGCTCAGTATATTGTCCCGCGGCGAGGTCGGCGCGGGCACCGCAGCAGCTGCTTGACCCCGCGCGTAGTGTTCGAGGGTGTAGCGGTAGGCGTTGTCGATGGTGCGCGACCAGGCGCGCCAGTTCAGCAACCCGACGTCGTCGTGCGGCGGGGTCAGCAGGCGGGTCGCCAGCGCGCGGCGCATTTCGCTGCTGGCTTCACTTTGCACCATGGCCGCGCGCATCAGGATCGCGAACAGGCTGGGCCATTGGCGGCCGTGCAGCCATTGCCAGGTCAGCCTCGGCAGCGTCGGCAGCGCGGCGTCCTCGAACGCCGCCGGCAAGGTGTTGGCGCCGCTGATGTCGACAGCGATGATGTCGTGCACTCCCGAGTCGCGCATGACGTCGGTCGGCAGGTTGTTCAGCACGGCGCCGTCGACGTGCACCATGCCGCGGTCGAGCAGCGGCGGCAGGATTCCCGGGATCGCGGCCCCGGCGCGCAACCACTTCCAGAGTCTGCCGCGGCGGTGCACGTCGACGCGGCCGCGGGTCAGGTTGGTCGAGATGCAGAAGAACGGAATCGCCAGATCCTCGATGCGCCGTTCGGCGAACGCGCGCTGCAGCAGCCGGGTCGTTCGCGTTCCGCGCGTCAGCGCGATCAGCGGCACCGTAAGGTCGCGCAGCGGATGGCCGGCGATGAAGTTGCGCCGCAACTGCTCGAGCATTTCGGCATCATCCCATTCGCACGCCACTCCGGCACCGACGATGGCGCCGATGCTGGTGCCGCCGACGGCGTCGATCGGCTGGCCGAGTTCGCGCAGCGCACGCACCACGCCGATGTGCCCGAAGCCGCGCGCGCCGCCGCCTGAAAGCACCAGGCCGACGGCACGCTGCGCCAGGTGGCGCGCCAGCCGCGCGTAGTCGGCGTTGCTGCGCAAGCGGTGCGGAAGCACCTCGCCACTGAATTGCCGCAACCACGCGCTGATGTCGTCGCGCTCGGGCGTCGAAGGCCCGACCAGGAGCAGTCTGCGGGTCCGGTGCAGGGTGTCGCCACCGCTGCGGCACAGCGCATCGGGCCATGGCTGCGCGGCCACGCCGGTATCGGCCAGCAACAGGAACTGGTCGGCCTGGCGCAGGCAGGTCGCGCGCCACGCAGCATCGTCGCGGTCGGCGACATACAGCACGAAGCGATGCTCGCGTTCACGCTCCGTATGCCACGCCGGGTCGCGTCCGCGTCCGGTGCCGGCATCGAGCAGCAGCGTGGCGCCAAGCGGCCGGAGCGCAGCGGCAAGCCGCTCGGCGGCGTCGCGCAGCGCGAGCCCGCCGTGGACCCCGACCATCGCGAAGGTGCGCGGCGGCGTCAGCACCTCGCCGTGCGCGCGTTGGCCCAGTCTGTTCAGGATGTGTCGCAGCGATTCGGCCAGCGCCTGCGGATGCTGCGCCATCAGGCGCAGCATCACGTCGCTGCGGTGCAGGCGCAGCAACGTGCAGTCGCGCAGCGCGCGCACCGTCGCCGTGCGCGGTTGGCCGGTCAGGAAACCGAGTTCGCCGACCGTCTCGCCCGGGGCGATGACACCGAGCAGCTGCGGCGCACCGCGTGCCAGGCCGCGGCCGAACACGCCCAGACTTCCCGAGCACAACACGTAAAGCGCATCGGAGCGGTCTCCGATGCGGAACAGCAGGTCGCCGCCGCGCAGCTCGTGCGGCGCAGCGTGCGGCAGCAGCGCTGCGCGCACTGGCGCATCGAGCACGCCGAAGACCGCGGTGCGGGCAAGATCGTCGAGGATGTCCTGTTGCATCGCTGGCATGGCCGCAGCCGCTCCTTTTGCAGCTCAAGGTAGCACCGAGTCAGCCGTTTTTGAAGCGCGCCGCGGCGTCATGCCCACACCCTTCACGTGGCTTTGCTTGACCGCCTGACGGTCGGCGGAGCTTCAATGGAGGCGAGATACGGGAGAGCAGGCCATGCCGCATGCCGGCGTCGCGGCGTCGCGACGCTTCGTTTCGGGCCGATGGCGCGCCGCAGTGCGCGCGGCGTTGCCGTGGCTTGCCGTTGCCGGAGCGGCTGCGCTCGGCCATCGGCGCGACGCGATCGGTGCCGGAGTCTTGCTCGTCGCCACCGCAGGCCTGGCCCGTGTCGCGCGGCGCATGGCCTGGCGCGTGGTGCAGCGTGCGCCAGCGGGCGCCGCACAGGGCACCGCCGTGCGCCAGTGCGATGGCCGCTGGGCTTGGCGCACGGCGGCCGAGTTGCGGCGCGGCGACGTGGCCCGGGTCGACAGCGCAGCGTGCGTGGTCGCCGACGGCCGAGTTCTGGACGGAGGCGGGCGAGTCGACGAAGCCGCGATCACCGGCGATGGTCGACCCTGCGGCAAGCGTATCGGCGATCGGTTGTACGCCGGAAGCATCAACCTGGGTGCCGCGCTGACCTACAGGATCGACGCGGTGGCCGACGCGACCCTGGCGGCGCGCCTGGCCAGCGGGCGAATGCGTGCGTTCGCGCGCAGCCTGGGAATGCATCGGCGCCTGCGCCTGGGCGTGTCGCTGCTGCTGGCAGCGGTCGCGGCGGCGGCTTTGCCGACGCTCAGCGATGCGCTCGATGGCGACGCCGCTTACCGAGCCCTGGTCTGGTTGGCGCTGGCCTGGAACGCCGCGCTGCGCATGTGCGCCCCATGCTGCGCCGCTGCTGCATTGCTGGTTGCGTCGCGCCGTGGCATCGCTGTCTCCGGAATCGAGTCCTTGCGGCGCGCGGCGCGTGCCACGGTCGTCGATCTCGATGAACCCCCGGCGCTCGCCGCGCAGGCGCGCGTCGTCGACTGGCAGTTGCTGGGCGTGCGCCGCGCGCCGCGACAACTGCTTGCCGCGGCGCGCGCGCTGGGCGCGCGTGCGCGCGCACCGCTGGCTGCATTGGCAGCGCTCGATGCACCGCTGCGCCATGCCTCGGCCTGTGCATGCAGCGCTGCAGGCGGAGTTCAGGGCCGCGTCGACGGCGTCGACTACCGACTCGGCGATCCGGAGTGGGCGTTGCGCGGCATGCACTGCTCGGCGCCACTGGATGCCTTGCTGGAACTGCATCGCGCGCGCGGACGTTGCGTTGCGTTGCTGGCCGACGGTGCGGGTGCGCTGGCCCTGTTCGCGCTGGAACGCGCGGTGCCGGTCGAGACGGCACAAGCCATCGATGCGCTGCATGCGTTTGGCGTACGCGGAATTCGCTCTGGCGGGAAGAAGCCGGGGCCGGGCAGGCTGCGCGTCGCGTTCGGTACGGCCGCGCGCGGCCTGGCCCCAGACGTCGCGGATCTGGTCGTCGTCGGCGATGCGCCCACCGGGCTGGCCGACGCGCTGCGATTGGCGCGGCGCACCGATGCGGCGCTGCGCTGTTCGGTTCTGGTGGCGCTGGCCGGCAAGTTGCTGGCCGTCGGCCTGGCACTGGCCGGCGCGCTGACCATGTCCACTGCGCTGGGCGTCGAACTGGCCTCGATGCTCGGCGTGCTCGGCAGCGCGGCGATGCTGCGCCGCCAGAGCTGAGCGCGAATCAGGATGCCACCACCAGCGCCGAGAAATCGCGCGCGATGCTCCGCGCCAGCTCCGGGGGCAGGCAGGCCCGCTGCAAGCTGCGCACGCCCGCCATCGAGGCGATGAACTTGGCGGCGAACGCGGTCGGGTCGGCCACCGGGTTCGCACTGGCTTCGGCCTTGCGCACCAGCAGTTGGGCGAGACGATCCAGGCCGTCGCGCACGGTCTGCAGCGTATCCGCGTCGGCGTCGTGCAGCTCAATCAGGCCATTGAGCAGCAGACAGCCGCGGCCGTCGGAATTGGACGTCGCGGCGTCGACCAGGAGATATTCGACTGCGGCCGCAAGACCCTGCTGGGCGAACAGCGTTTCCAGCGCAGCCAGCGACTGCGTGACGTACCTGTCGACGGCGAGCCGAACCAGTTCGGACTTGCTGTTGAACGCGTTGTACAGCGACGATCGGCCGATGCCGATCGCGTTTTGCAGTGCGTCGACGCTGGTTGTTCCCAGGCCGCCTCGCCACAACGCCTGCATCGCGGCATCGACAGCTTCGTCGGCATCAAAAGTGCGTGGTCTGGCCATCGTCACATTGTAATTCGTCTATGTTCGCTTTGGGCGTGGCGTCCCAAGCAAAATTGTGAACTCATGAATACACTTTCCCCGGTCCGACGACCCGCCGCTGCATGAGCGCGCTGCACGGAGGTCGTATCCGCAACCCAGACGAGGAATTTCATGCTGTTCGATCCAGCCCAGATTCGCCACCTGAAGGTTTCCAACCGCATCGTCATGGCGCCGCTGACGCGAAGCCGTGCTGTCGATTCCAACACGCCGAATGCGCTGATGGCAGAATACTACGCGCAGCGCGCCGCGGCCGGCCTCATCATCACCGAGGGCACTTCGCCATCGGCCAACGGCCTCGGGTACGCCCGCATCCCGGGTCTGTTCAACGCCCGGCACGTGCAGGGCTGGCGCCAGGTCACCGATGCGGTGCATGCCTCCGGCGGACGCATCGTGGTGCAGCTGATGCACACCGGGCGCGTATCGCAGCTGGCCAATCTGCCGCCCGGCGCAGAAGTGCTCGGGCCCGGCGACGCCACGCTGGGCGGGCAGGTGCATACCGACGCCCACGGGATGCAGCCGTACAGCAGGCCGCGCGCAATGCGCGAGTCCGATATCGCGCACGCGGTCGACGAATACGCGCAGGCCGCGAGGCTGGCGCTGGACGCCGGCTTCGACGGCGTCGAGGTCCATGCGGCCAACGGCTACCTGATCGAGCAGTTCCTCAACGCCAACGTCAACCACCGCAGCGACGGATACGGCGGCAGCATCGAGGGCCGCAACCGGTTCGCGCTGGAGGTCGTGCGCGCGGTCTCTTCGGCCATCGGCGCCGAGCGGGTCGGAATCAGGCTTTCGCCGTACGGGGTATTCAACGAAACCGGAGCATTCGACGGCGTCGATGCACAGTATCGTGCGCTGGTCACCGAACTGTCGCGCATCGGTCTGCTGTACCTGCACCTGCTCGACCACTCGGCGATGGGCGCTCCGCCGGTGCCCGCCGAGCTCAAGCGGCAGCTGCGCGCAGCGTTCGACGGTCCATGCATTCTCGCCGGGGGTTTCGACCGCGCCGGCGCCGAGCGCGCACTGGCAGCGGGCGATGCCGACCTCATCGCGTTCGGCCGCAGCGCGCTGGCCAATCCGGATCTGGTCGAGCGCATGCGCCGCGACGTGCCGCTGAACGCTCCCGACCAGGCAACGTTCTACACGCCTGGGGCTGCCGGGTATACCGACTATCCGGTGCTGGCCGAAGCCTGACGCTGCGCCAGCCGCGCCGCGGTCATCGCGCGGCTTCGATGCGCCCGGCGCGGTCGACGCGCACCCGGGTGCCTACCGGAGGCGGTGTGCTGAGCGTTGCACTGCGCACCGAGCCGTCGTCCATGCGGACTTCGACCCGGTACCTTGTGCGCGCTCCGGCGCGCGCGCCGGAGCGTTCGGGCGCGGCGTCGGTGCGCAACTGCGCGACGCTGGACACCGTTCCGCAGTCCACGCAACGCGACGGCGGGGGCGGCGCGTGCATGCGCCCGCCCTCGACCGAGGGTCGAGGCTGCAGCAACGGCCCGGAAGCTCCTGTGCGCGGGTTCCCGGCACGCGCGCCGGCGCACGCCGCCGCGGACGCCTGCGGCGCGCGCGCAAGCTGCACCGGCGTGGCGCCGAAGGACTGTGGTGCCGGGCTGCGGGCGGCCGCGGCCGGTGCCGCGACAAGCAGCGCGGCAAGCGCGCCGGCAATGCCGGGCGCAAGGCGCGGGGTGAGCGTGTCTTCGGAGCGGCCGTGCGACACGCTCAGGCCCCGCCGCTTTCGGACTCGCCGTCGGCCACCGATTCGAGGGCCTCGCGTACGCGGTTGCGGCCTGCACACGCTCAGGTGGGCACCCCCTTCGCTGCGCTCAGCCCCTCCGAGAGGGGTGAGCGTGTCTTCGGAGCGGCCGTGCGACACGCTCAGGCCCCGCCGCTTTCGGACTCGCCGTCGGCCACCGATTCGAGGGCCTCGCGTACGCGGTTGCGGCCTGCATGCTTGGCCGTGTACATCGCGCGGTCGACCCTGTCGAGAAGGGCGCGGGCGTGACGGTCGAGGGGACTCCACTGCGCCACGCCGATGCTGACGGTCAGCCCGCCGGCGGGCAGCCTGGGAGGAGGGTTGCATTCGACCGCGGAACGGATGCGCTCGGCGATGTCGAGGGTGGCTTGCAGTCCAGCGCCGTCGACGATCAACAGGAACTCCTCGCCGCCGAGCCGCCCGAGCACGTCGCCGTCGCGGCTGAGCTGCTGCATGATTTCCGTCACGTGCTGCAGTGCCGCGTCACCGGCCAGGTGGCCGTACGCGTCGTTGACGCGCTTGAACAGGTCCAGGTCGAGCATCAGCACGCACAGCGGCGCCGCATCGCGGCGGCCGCCACGGCGCTCGATGGCCTGCTCCAGCGTGCCCAGGATCGAGCGCCGGTTCGGCAGGCCGGTCAGGTCGTCGCGCGTGGCCATGCGTTCGAGTTCGCGCTCCATTGCCTTGCGCTGGGTGATGTCGCGCCAGATGCCTTCGACGCCGGCGAACTGGCCGCGCTCGTCGAACAAGGCGTGGGTGCTGATCGAAATGTCGATGATCGACCCGTCGGCACGCCGCATCCGGCCCGGGAAATCATGCACGAAACCGTGCTCGCGGATCGCCTGCACCAGGCGCTCGCGCTCGCTGATATCGGGATAGAAAGCAGCCGCCGGAAGGCCGATGATCTCGTCGGCGCTGTAACCCAGAACGTTCTTCACCGCCGGGCAGACATAACGGGTCACGCCTTGCGCATCGGTGCGGTAGAACACGTCCTGCATGGTGTTCATGATGCGCTGGAAATTGCGGTCGGTTTCCTGCAGGCGTGCGTCCATCGCAGCCCGCTCGGTCATGTCGACGAACGCCGCCAGCACGGCGTTGCGGCCCTCGAACACGGCGTGGTTGCTCGTCATCGCCAGCACACGCTGCACGCCGTTGCAGGTGAAGACGCGGAACTCGGTCGGCGGGTTCGAACCCGATTCCTCGGCCGCGTACCGGATCCTCGCCTCGACTCGGTGCAGATCCAGCGGATGCACGAAATCGGCGACCGGACGGCCGGCAACCGCGTCCAGCGCATCGGCGTCCATCAACGTCAGCGCGGCGCGGTTCGCGTAGCGGATGCTGCCGTCGACAATCATGATCACCCCGGCTGGAAGATCTTCAAGCCAAAGGTCTCGAGGTGCTAATCGTTCGCTCATGGCTCAATTTGGCACGCCTTGGGTTCGTCGTCAACCCTGGTTTATTGATGTGGCTGAAAGCGCGAGCGAGTTCTCGCGCGGCACACTGCAGCCGAGTCGAGCGGGCCGGTCGCGTCCGTTCGCACACCAGGAGATCGCGACATGAAACGCTCGATGTCGATGCTGACTCTGATTGCCGTCGGCATGGTTCTGGCTGGTTGCGGAGGGGGCGGCGGAAGCGGCACTGCGCTGCCGCCACCAGGGACCACGTTCGGGCTCGAGGCTGCGATGGTCGCGCTGGAGACCAGCGGATTCCAGAAGACGGCTTCGGTCAGCGGCTCGGCATCGCTTTCCGGGGTGACGTACCCGATCAGCGGAAGCGTGACGCTGACGCTTGCGCCGATCGGAGCGCAGACCGTGTTCAATGGCCAGAGCGCGCTGCTTTCGAGCAGCAGCTACAGCGGCAGCGTCACGGTCGACGGCCAGACGCTGGCGTTGAATGAAACGCAACAGGCATATCTGTCAACCAGCTTTGCTCCGCTGGGCTACGTGACCTCGACGGCGTATTGCGTGGCGCCTGTACCGGGCGTGGTGCCGGCGACGGTCGTGCTCGGCGACAGCGGCACCGTGGTCACCTACGACTGCTACAGCGACGCGACGCTGAGCACGCCCACAGGCAGCGAGTCGCTGAGCTACACCGTCGATCCGGGAGTCTCGAGCTCGACGGTGACGGTGGCGCTGCACACGAGCATGACGGATGCGTCCGGGCAACAGATCGCGGTCGAGGAGGACGACTACCTTCTCGACACCGCGGGCGTCCTTGCGTTGCAGCGCGCCAGTCTCGGTGGAACGTTCTCCGGCGTGGCGATGACGTTGCAGCTGGCGTTCTAGCCTGACGCAGTGGACTAGCCTGACGCAGTGGACTAATGACAGACACGGCCGTCGGCGTCGAACAGCAGCGCGCCGTCGGCAGCAAAACCGATGCGCAGCGTGTTGCCGTGGGCAGGGACGATGCCGCACTT
>JAJZEB010000158.1 GCA_021805805.1 Pseudomonadota bacterium
TCATGCGCAGCGCGCGCAGGGCATCGAAGTTGTCGCCCTCGATGATCAGGTTGCGCCAGGGCGCCTCGCCGTGGCTCAGGCCGGCGTCCAGCGCCAGCGCCACGTAGTCGTCGTTGAGCGCGCGCTCAGCCTCGATCTCGTCGCGCTCCCACACCAGGCCCAGCTGCCGCTCGGCATCGCGGCGCTGCAGCAGGCGGATCAGGGCGTCGCGGTCGAGGTGCTCGTAATCCTGCGGCATGCGTCGAGCCTTGGCGGGTCCGTGTCGATGATCGCGGCATCGGGCGAGCGCGACCGGCGCCAAGTATGCGCAGGGCGGCGGTCAAACGCACACCAGGCCATTCCTGCCCAATCCTTGCAGCGCTGCGATCTTTCGCCCTCGGCGTGCCTAAATTCACAGGCTAACGCGCTCTTTGCAGCCAGCTTCCACGGGCTAGAAAGCGCAGTAGGTAGACGTTGTCGCGCTCGGCTAGTTGCGCATCGCGGGCGCAGTAGCGCTCGAAGGTGCGCCAGTGCATGGCCGTGCAGCAACCGGTCGATCTCGGTCACGTTGGCTGACCGGCACGCCGGCATCGGCCTGCTTGAGGATCGAGACGATCTGCGTCTCAGTGAACTTCGATTTCTTCATGGAACCTCCTGGCTCGAGAACGAGGCCAGAAAGTTCTACTTTCAAGAGGTCTGACTAGCGGGGGAGCTTACGACGTCGCCGGGCGGTCCGGTATGTCCAGCGTAGTCGATCGCCTCCCTCTGTGCGGGGGAACCAACTGGAGCCAGGGCTTTGAATCGCCCGGGTTCTGTAGATACTCAGGACCGCCGCCGATCGCCAGACTCCCGCGTATTATTGTAGGTATACGTCTACAGGGGGCGTGCGGGATGGCGGGACCGAAGTACTACCCGATCCTCAAATGGAAGACGGGCGAACAGAAGGCCGTACAACTGTTGGCCGCCGCGGACCGGGAGCCGATGCTGCCGATCCTCGAGCTGCAGAAAGTGGCCGGCGGTCTCTCACCAGCGCATGTCGTGGCCGCGCTGGTCAAAGCTAACGTCGGTGCCTGGCCCATTGGACTCGACCTGCGCCTGGTGCATGAGCCCGTGAACTTTACAGCGCTGACGAAGTATTGCAGCGCCGCCGCCAAGGCCGGCCACGTGGCCTACCCCGTCGTGCGGGCACCCGACCTGTTCGCGCAGCTTGCCACCGTGTCAGCGTTGAATGGTGCTAGCGGCGTGGTGCTGCTTCTGCGGCTGCACATGATCACCCTTGCCGGCACGCTGTCCGCCATCGCAGATGTGCGCAAGGCCATTGGCAAGAACGTGCCGCTGCATGTGGTCTATGACGTCGGCCCGATCGGTGAGGTCGATACGGCGGGGCTGGCCGGCTTCGCCGAACCCTTTGTGCGCGACACTTTGGCGCAAGGCGCCACGACGCACGTGGCTATCGCCGGCGGTTCCTTCCCGTTGTCGCTGGCGGGCTTCCAGGTTGGCAACAACGAACTGCCCCGTCGCGAGTGGCAGATGTGGCAGACGTTGCGTGCCCGGCCTGGCTGCGCCGACGTGCGCTTCGGCGACTACAACGTGACCAATCCCGAGCCGTTGGCCGAGGACCTCGATCCTCGCGCGATGAACCCGGCGGCGGCGATCCGGTATGCGTTGGATGGGAAGTGGTGGCTGCTACGGGGTCGCGGCGCCAAAACCAGCGGCTTCGACCAATACAACACGCTGTGCCGCGTGCTGGTGGCCAATACGCGCTACGCGGGCCCCACCTTCAGCTACGGTGACAGTCGCTATTACCATCATGCTCAAACCGGCGCGCCGACCGGCAACTTCATGACTTGGCGGCGAGACGCGGCCAGTCACCATCTGGTGCAGACGGTTCGCCAGCTGGGGACGCTGATTTGACCAGTGCGTTTGTGCGCCACTCGCCACGATGGCGCAGGGCGTGCGAGACCCAGTCGCGCACAGTCGATAGGTCGGCCAGGCCCGCCAGTTGCTCGTAAAGCATCGCGCGGGTCAACTTGGACTTCGCCTTGGTGGCGCTATGCTGATCGAGCAGTGCGACGGCTTCGTCGCGCCACAGCAGGCCGAGCAGGCTCAACGCTTCCTGCCGCGGATTGGCGGACGGGGTCCGCACGACTTCCAGGCACACGACGCCCGCACCGTCGCATACGGCCTGCAGGACACCCCACCAGAACGGTAGCAGTTGCTCGACCTGGGGAACGAACTGCGGCGTGGTCACGATCGACAGCTCATCAAACACGCGGTGGTAGGCGTGCATCTGATTGGCCAGCCGATCGAGCGAATCGAAGTCGCTCTTGATCTCGTAGCCGATTAGCGCGCCGTTGACGATGGCCAGGTCGATGCGAGCCGAGCCGCGCTCGATGCCCAACTCCTCGATGATCTGCGCGTCCTCGGTCAAGCCAGTGCGCAGGCGCTCGCGCAGGGCATTGCGTAGCTCGAGCTCGGTCAAACGGCGGAGGGCAGAGGGCATGACCGGACTGTGCCATACTAGATTCCATTATGCCAGTCGGTAAGCAGCTCATGGACCCCCAAATTGCTGAGGCCCTGCCTCGCATCAGGGCGTATATGAAGCGGAATAACCACCGGCAAAAAGACGTGGTGCTGCTCACGAAAGTGAGCCAGCCACAGGTCAGCAAAGTCCTGGCCGGCGCCCGCTACCGCGTCACGGACGATGTCCTAGCGATATTCCAATATGCCGGGATCCAGTCGGAACCGGAATCGACGGCCTTGCGCTTGCCCCTGCCCCTGTCGCAGTCCGCAAGACAGGTTTTGGAAGACAATCCGCGCGCCGCCGCGTTGGTGGCGCGCCTCGTCGAGGCGATGCTCCCGATTCTGTCGAACTTGCCAGAACCAGCATCCGCGCCTAAGGAGGATTCATGAACGTGCTTCCCTACCAAGATCTCGTTGGGCGCCTGCGCTCCGTGGGCCTGACCAAGGGTCAGGTCAGCGCGCTCATGCCCGAGTGGTGGGACAACACGTCCGCCAACAGCACGGCCGGTGCATGGGAGTTCGTGCTGATGATCAGCCGGCGCCTGGGGCTGGACGCGGTGGCGCTGGCCGGCGGCGATGTGCGGCGTCTGGGCGAGGTGTCCGAGCCACGTTTCAAGCACACCGTGCGCGTTTCGTCCAATGACCTGGGTCCGGCCTCCCTGATCGCGGGCGCGCTGGCCAAGGCTATCGTCGCTGCGACACTGCCCAGGCCAGCCGCTGGCCGACGCACGGCGGTGCAGGTGCGCGACGCCGCGCTCGCGTCTGGCGCCGCGCGGGTAGACTTTGATGCCCTGCTCGACTTCGCTTGGCAGCAAGGTATTCCGGTCATTCCCTTGCCGCACCTGCCGAACGGCGTGAAGAAGATGGACGCGGCGGCGCTCCGGGTGGGCGAGCGCCCAGCCATAGTGATCGCGCGTCGCAACGAGTCCAAGGCGTGGCTGAGCTTCATCCTCGCCCACGAACTCGGCCACATCCTGCTCGGCCACGTGCCGGAGAACGGCTCGATCGTCGAAGGCTCGATCACCGACACGGCGGCTTTCGAAGCCGAGTCGCAACTGGATGCGCAGGAGCGCGAGGCCAACAACTACGCGCACGCTGTGTTGGGCGGCGACGCGGCCGACGCAGAGGTCTCCCAATGGAACGCGCGCGCCTCTGAGATGCAGTTGGTCGACGCCGCCCTGAAGGCCGCCCCGGGCCTGCGGACCGCGCCCGGTCAGCTCATCCTGCGCTACGCCTTCCTGACGCGTCGCTGGGCGCAAGCGCAGATGGCGCTTCGGTTCATGGCCGACGACGTCGATGCGCAGGGCGCCTTGGTCAAGCGCTTGAGTCACGAGATTGATACCGCGCAGATCGGCGACGACCTGCAGGACTTCGTCGAAAAGGTCACCGGAATCGCTGCCCGCGCCGCGTGATGCCCCTGCCCCGCTTGCTGATGGACAACGATGCGCTACTCAAGGCGGCGCATTGGGGCCTGCTCGATGTCGTACCGACGCTGGTGGGCGGCACGTGGGCGGACACGGCCTGCCTGCCAACCTTTCCGCCACGAGTGCATCGCGCCGAGCCAAGGCTGTTCGCCGACGGCAGCGTGGCGAAGGTGCTCGAAGCGTGTTTGGCCCAGTGCACGGAGCTTCCGGAGCCCCATGCCGGTGTGCTGGCGGCGCTGCAGATCCAACCGGGCGTCGACGCTGGCGAACTGGTGCTGTTAGGCGCGCTTGCGACTACCGCTGACGCCCTGCTGTTGACTGGGGACAAGCGCGCCCTGCGCGCCGTAGCCCCGACCGGCACGACGCCGCTGTACCAGCATCGCGTCGTGTGCGTCGAACAACTGTTGTTGCACGCGCTCGATCACCTCGGCGCGCCAACGCTGGTGGGACGGGTGCGCCTGTGGACGCCGCGCGACAAGACGACGCTGGCCATATTCGGACGGACCGGAGACAAGACCGATGCCGACCTACGCGACGGCTTGGGCTCCTACCTGCGTTTTCTCGATGGCGAGGCTCCCGGCCTGCTCGTGCGTCGCTGGGGCTTGTGAGAGCGACACCGCACCCTCATCCAGCCGCTTCTAGAAGGCTGTTGAGAGGCGCCTTCCAGCCCCGCTTGTTGGCGCTCGCCGCGGATTGACCAGTGGACGGTAGTGTGCGCGGTATGAACTGATCAGGCGCATCGTCCTTCGGCATGAACTGTGTCGAAGGTGAAGGCCGCGTCCCCTGGTCACCGGGTCACGCGCATGCCTGATCAACTTTCGTCGGGCGCCAACACCAAGGATGCCTTGGGGGAAGTAAAGGCAAGAAAAAGCCCGCTGGAACGCGGGCTTCAGGGGTGTTCGGGGATGTTGGCGGAACTGCAGATGGTGGCCAGGGACGGAATCGAACCGCCGACACGAGGATTTTCAGTCCTCTGCTCTACCAACTGAGCTACCTGGCCGGAAGCGCACGGCCTTGCGCCGCGAGCCGCGTATTAGACCGGCGCGGGG
>JAJZEB010000025.1 GCA_021805805.1 Pseudomonadota bacterium
GGGGGCTGAACGCGGCTTCGGAGCGGCCGTGCGCCGCGTTCATGGTTGTGCCCCCGGCGCTGCGCGCCGCCCCCCGAGGGGGCTGAACGCGGCTTCGGAGCGGCCGTGCGCCGCGTTCATCGCCGCAGCTTGGCCAGGCGGTCGTGCGCGGTCTGCGCGGCCTCGGATTTCGGGAACTGCCGGATCAGGTGTTCGAGGGTGAGGCGCGCGGCGCGCACTTCGCGCAACTCGACCTGGCAGTTGGCCAGGCCCAGCATGGCGTCGGGCACGCGCGCGCTGTCCGCATGACCGGAGATCAGGGCGTCGAACACCGCAGCGGCGTCCTTGTAGCGCTGCAGCGCGAACAACGAGTTCGCCTGCCAGTATTCGGCGCCAGGCAGGTAGGGACTGGCCGGATACTGTTCGACGAAGGCCTTGAACTGGCTCGCCGCGGCGTCGAACTGCGATGCGCGGAACGCGGTCATCGCGGCGGTGTACGCATTCTTCTCGGCCGGCTGCACCGTCACCGTCTGGCCGTCGATCTGCACGCTGACCGGCTCCAGCGGCGCGATGCGCTGGGCCAGATCCTTCTGGCCCGCTTCGACCGTGGCGATGGACTGGTTGAGCTGCTGCACCGTGGTGTCCTGCTTGCCCCGCAGTTGCGCGATTTCGCCCTTGAGCTGGTCGATCCGGCCGCTGAGGTCGAGCAGCGAGTTGCGGATCTGCTGGATCTGCTGGTTTTGCGCTTGCTGCGCCTGTTGCATCTGAGCGAACTGGCTGCGCAGTTCCAGGATCGCGCGGCGCGCGTCGTTGTCGGCGAACAGGTCGGCGTGCGCCGGAAGCACGGCGCCGAGGCCAAGGCTGAGCGCGACGAGGGTTTGACGCCAGGCCCGAGCGGGCAGCTGTATCGATTTCATGATCATTTGTAGACGATGTCGACGCGGCGGTTTTCAGCGTACGCCGCTTGCGTATGGCCCTCGGCCTTGGGTTTTTCCTTGCCGAAACTCACGGCTTCGAGCTGCGACGGCGACACGCCGAGCACTTCGAGGCCCTTCATCACCGCGTCGGCGCGCTTCTGGCCGAGCGCCAGGTTGTACTCGCGGCTTCCGCGCGCGTCGGTGTTGCCCTGCAGCTGCGCGTGCGCGTCGGGGTTGTTGGTCAGGTACTGCGCATTGGCCGCGAGCACCGGGCGGTACTTGTCGTCGACGACGTAGCTGTTGTAGCCGAAGTACACGCTGCGGGCGACGTCCGCAGCGGGGCCGGCGCCGCCGCCGGACGCGCCCGCGCCTCCGCCGACCGGAGCCAGCGGTGTGGCCTGCAGCGGCGCGACCGCCGCCTCGCCCTGGCTGGTCGCACCGCTCTTGATCGCGCCGGCCGAGGCGGCGTTGCCGGCTTCCACCGGGGCCTTGTTCAGCCGCACGGACGAACAGCCGCCCAGCGCCAGCGCGGCGGCGGCCAGAACGAGCAAGTGGCGAGGGGTCATCGTCGATCTCCGGTGGTGGCCCGTCGGCGGGCGGTGGAACAGGTCAGATCATCGCGGTCCACGGACCCCAGCTGGGTTCGCGGACCTGCTGGCCATGGGTCGCCAGGGTGGTGCGCACGGCGCCGTCGATCGACACCGTCTTGAGCACCTCGGCTCCACCTTCGGTGGCCGAATACAGGATGATCTGGCCGTTGGGCGCGAAAGTCGGTCGTCCGTCGTTGGGGCCGTCGCCCAGCGCGGTGGTCTGGCCGCTGGCCAGGTTCTGCACCCAGATCTGGAAGTCGCCGCGCCGGCGTGAGGCGTAGGCCAGGGTCGTGCCGTCGGGGCTGATCGCCGGGCTGACGTTGTAGTCGCCGCTGAAGGTGATGCGCTGCAACTGGCCACCGTTTCGCCCGATCCTGTAGATCTGCGGCGACCCGTCGCGGTCGCTGACGAAATACAGGCTCTGGCCGTCGGGCGAGAACACCGGCTCGGTGGCGATCGAGCCGCTGTCGGTCAGCCGATGCGGCCTGCCGCCTTCGCTCGGCAGCAGGTAGACCTGTGATTCGCCTCCCAGCGTCAGCACCACGGCCAGGGTGCGGCCGTCGGGTGAGAACGCCGGCGCGCTGTTGCTGCCGCGGAAGTCGGCGACCGCGCGGCGAACGCCGCGGCGGATGTCCTGCACGAACACCACCGGCTTGCCGGTCTCGAACGACACATAGGCCACGCTGCCGCCGTCCGGCGACCAGGTCGGCGACATCAGCGGCTCGCGGCTGCGCAGCGCAGCCCGTGCGTTTTCGCCGTCGCTGTCGGCCACGACCAGCCCGAAGGCATTGCGCCCGCCCTTGTCGATATAGGCGATGCGGGTGGCGAAGACGCCACGTTGCCCCGTCAGCTTCTGGTAGATGAAATCCGCGATGCGGTGCGCCACCAGCCGCAGGTCGCCGGCGACGACCGTGTAGGCCTGGCCGCCGAGGTCGGCTTGCTTGACCGCGTCCCACATCCTGAAACGCACGATCCAGTGCCCGTCCGGCGTCTGCGCCACGCTGCCGCCGGCGGCAGCGTCGAGTCCTGCCGCGTGCCATGCGGCGTACGCCGCCGGCCCCTGTTCGGTGAACGGTGCCCCGCCGGGGATCGAAACCCGGAACTGGCCGCTGCGCACCAGGTCGGCTCGCACGATGTCGGCGATCTGCTGCGGGCAGCCCTTCTGGCCGACGAAATCCCCGATTCCGACCGGGATCTGCGTCGCGCCGATTCCGGCCACGTCGATCTTGAACTGGGCCTGCGCCAGCGTCGGCGCGAGCAGCGCGGCGCCGGCGCCGAGCGGGCGCCACAGCGGGGAAGTCAGGCCATGGCGCAGGAACTGGCGACGTTTCATGGTGGGCGGGAAGGGGATTGAGGTCAACCGAGCGGGCGCCCGCAAGGGCGCACGCCGACATCTGCCGCGGCTATTTTATGTCGCGCCGCTCCGGCCGGTCCCGGGCACGCGAGCGTCGTGCGATTCGGCGTCGATCAGCACCGTCACACGTGCCGTGTCGCGGCTGCGCAAGGGGTTGTTCATGCCACGCTCGGCGCGCATTCGGTCCGCTCCGCCGCGCAGGCGGTCGACGACACGCTGACGGTTCACCGACTCGGTGTCGCGCGCGGCTTCGCGGTGCCACAGATGCAGCACTTCTGTGGCCCAGTAGCCGTCCACCCGAGACAGCCCGGCCGCGTGCAGTCGGGCGACGAAATCCGCGTCTTCGTGGCCCCAGCCGCTGAAGGTCTCGTCGAAGCCGTCGACGCGCACGTAATCGTCGCGCCACAGCGCCATATTGCAACTGCGGATGCCGCGCCAGCGAAACGCCGCGCGCGTCCGCCGCCAGCGCGTCGGCCAGCGCAGGCACAGCGGCGCGAGCTTGTTGATTGCGCCGCGCAGGCGCTCGCGCAGCATGCCGAGGCCGCAGCGCGGTACCGCGCTGCGCCGCTCGACGATCGCCGCGCTCAGCGCCGGGCCGAGCAGCACGCGGCTGCCGTTGACGAAGCTGCCGCGGCGCGCCAGCGCGCGGTGGCGGGCAACGAAGTCTGTTTGCGCAATGCAGTCTCCGTCGAGGAAGACGAGGTAGTCGCCTCGCGCTTGCAGTGCGCCGAGGTTGCGTACCGCCGCTGCCGTGAAGCCGACGTCGGGGTGCCAGGCGTGGCGCAGCGGGAAGTTCCAGTCGGCGCGGTGCGCGAACAGCGCATCGACGTGCTCGTCGCGGGATCCGTCGTCGGCGACGACGACTTCGAAGCCGCGGTCGCGCTGCCGAGCCAGGCCGTCGAGCACTGCGCACAGCGCATCGCTGCGGTTGTACGTCGACACGATGACGCTGATCAGGGTCGGACGCATCGCGTGCTCAACGCGCATCGTGCCGTTGCTGCAGCAGCCACAGCTTGACGTAGCGGTAATAGGTGCCGTGCGCATTCGACAGCGCCAGCGCCAACCCCATGCGGCCATCGAGGAATCCGGCACGCAGCACGTAGCCGCGGAAGAAGGTCCATGCGCCGTGCGCGAGCGCACGCCCAATGCTGCCGCGGCGGCCGCGCGCATGCGCCTTGGCGGCGCCGGCAGTCGAGTAGGCGTCGATCTTGCGCAGCACCTGTTCGAAGTCGCGGAAGCTTTCGTGGCGCAGGTCGTGGCGCAGGTCGCCGATCGCGCCTCGGCACTGCACCGTCTCGTGCACGATGTCGTCGGAAAAACGCCCGCAGTCGCGCCGGAACAGCCGCAGCACGCGGTCGGGGTACCAGCCGCCGTGGCGCATGAAGCGGCCGCAGAAACTCGACAGCCGCGGCATGCGGTAGCCGGTGTACGCAGCGCCGCTGGTCACAGCGTCGCGGATCTCGGCGGCGAGCTCGGCGTCGACGCGCTCGTCGGCGTCGATCGACAGCACCCAGTCGCAGCGCGCGTGCTGCAGCGCGCGGTTCTTCTGCGGCCCGAAGCCGGGCCAGTCGGCGCTGACCTCCACACGGGCGCCGGCGTCGCGCGCGATGCGCAGGGTGTCGTCGGTGCTGCCACTGTCGAGCACGACGATCTCGTCGCACCAGGCCAGTCCGGCGAGGCAGTCGGGCAGGTTGCGCGCTTCGTCGCGGGTGATGATCACCGCGCTGATCGTCGGCCTGGCGTCGGGCGACGCGCTCACGCCTGCGGCTCCGCGTCGGTCAGCAGGTGGCGGCCCGGTGCCGGATCCCAGGCGCCGAGGTCGCCGAGCGGAAAATCGCCGCCGACCGCGTAGGCAACGCGCTTGAAACGACCGGCCGCGGTGCTCGCCGGCAGCCCGGGGTCGATGCGTGCGCCGGGGTCGCTGCGCAGCAGGAACCCGCGCTTGAACTCGCCCTGGGTGATTCCCCACTTCATCGCGAACGTGCGCGCGCCCTTGTTGCGCCGCACGCGGCCGGTGCTGCGGCACGCGAAGTGGTAGACGCGGCTGTCGCCGAGCACCTTGAAACGCCGGCAACCCGCGACCCACAGCTTCATCAGCAGGTCGTCGTCGGAACTCATGCCGGGGCCGAACTCGATGCTGTAGCCACCGACCATGTGCCACCAGCGCCGGCTGATGACCGTCGGCTGCGACGCGCAGCCCCAGCGATCGCCGGCCGGCAGCCGGGAATGCTCGCGCGCGAAGCGCTGCGCGTCGAAAACATCCGGCGTACGGCCGAAATCGTCGACCAGCACGAGTTCGTTGCCGGTGCCGCTCGGCTCGATCAGGGTCGACGACAGCAGCATCAGGTCGTCGTCGTGGCGCGCGATCTCGGCGGCGAACGCGGCGTCCCAGCCGGGGGCGCAGACCATGTCGTCGTTGAGGTAGACCAGCCACGGCTGGGTGGCTTGCGCGGCGAGCAGGTTCACGCTCAGGCAGACCCCGATATTGACGGGCGCGTGGATGTGGCGCAGGCGCTGCGCGCGCACCCAGTCCAGCGTGCCGTCGCTGCCGTCGTTGACGAGGACGATGATCTCGTGGTCGACGCTCGAGTTGCGGCGAATCGCGTCGACGCAGAGTTCCAGGTAGGCGAGGTTGTTCCAGCTCGGGATCAGGATGCTGAACATCGGCGTGGGCTCAGGATTCGTGGGCGGGGCGCAGAGTGGCGGCAAGCAGGACCGCGCTGCTCAGCGCGTAGAACGCGGCGTTCATCGTCAGGTCGAAGGTCTCGACGGTCAAGCCGTACACCAGGAATCCAAGGCTCAGCGCCAGGCCCATGCGCGCCGGGACCGCCGCGTCGCCGCGCAGCCGGCGGGCGAAGATCGCTGCCGGCACGAGGTACAGCGCGACGATCGCGACCAGCCCGGGCACGCCGAGCGCGCAGGTCTTGTCGAGGATTTCGTTGTGCACTTCACCGCGGCCGAACTGCGCGGCCAGCGGGGTCAACCAGCCGGCCTGCTGCATCGGTGTCATCGCGGCCTTGAACCCTCCGGGGCCGACGCCGAACCATGGATGCTGCACCCACAGGTGCAAGGCCACCCGCCAGAGTTGCAGCCTGATGCCGACCGAAGTGTTGAGGTCTCCGCGCTCGAAGGCCTGCATATTGCTGAGCACCAGTCCGGCGCGCTCGTGGATTTCCGGCACGAGCCAGTAGCCCAGCGCCGCCAGCGCGAGCGCGCCCGTCGTGATCCACGCCACGCGGCGCAGATCGCCGCGGTGCGCGCGGCCGGCAAGGCCGATGCCGAGGAACAGCGGCAGCGCTACCCAGCCGCCGCGCGAGCCGCTGACCACGGATGCGGCAATTCCTGCGAGCAGCGCTGCCAGCTTGAGGGCGTGGCGCCAGCGTGGCTCCGGGCCCAGCCAGCCGATGCTCAGCGCGGCGAGCACGCCGATCAGCAAGGCCATATTGCCGAAGGTGATCAGGTCGATGAACCCGGTCGAGATGCGGCCGAACGGGTCGCGGTGCGGCGCCACCACCAGACCGACGGCGATCAGCAGCGCGCCGGCGATCAGCCCGTACTGCAGGGCCGCGAGACGCCGCTGATCGACGCGCCTGAGTGCGAAGTACACCGGGATCGCGAGCACGAAACGCGCCGGCGCATCGTCGTGGCGCCAGACCCAGCTGCCATGCACCGATTGACTGAGCAGGGTCGCCATCGACACGCCGAGCATCGCGGCGACCCAGGCGCGCACGCGATTGCGCTCGGCTGGCGCCATGGTCGCTGCAGGCAGCGTGGTCAGCATCGCCACGCTGAGCAGCGCGAGCAGAATCAGCGCAGCGTTGACCGCGCCGCGCACCAGCAGCAGCAGCGCCGGATACGCGATCAAGGCGAATGCCACGGCGACTCCGGCGGCCGGCCGCTGCGGCCACGGCTGCCGGGGCGCGCCGGAGTGCGCGCGCGCATCGTGCGGTTCTGGGGTGCTGGGCATCTGGCGAGGCAGTAGGCGTGAGCGGCGGGAGCTTGCCATCGTAGCGGGCACGCGCGCCGGGGCGCGGCTCAGCCCGTGTACGCCGCCAGTTCGGCGAGCAGCGCGCGCACGCGGTGGTCGCAGCTGTGCCGGAGCAGCACTTCGCGATGTCCGCGCTCGGCGATGCGCGCGCGTTCGTCGTCGTGCTCGAGCAGCCAGCGCAGCCGCTGCTGCATCTGCGCGTGGTCGCGGTATACGCTCAGGTGCTCGCCGTCGACGAAGTGCTCACCAAGCTCTGCGGCTTCGTCGGTGAGCAGGCAGGCACGGGTGGCCAGGACTTCGAAGTAGCGCATGTTGAGCCCCAGACGAACCGTGCGGTCGGCGTTGAGGACGACGCGTGCCCTGTTGTAGAGGACATTCAGCTCGGTGCCGAGGATCAGGTCGCCTCGATGAATCTTGCGCAGGAGCTTTTTCGGCAACCGGCTTTTCCGCAGCCAACTATGTCCGTATAACGCAATGTCTTCGGTCACTTCAAAGACCCGGGCGATGATCTCGTCGCGCCACGGGCTCCACGCACCGACGAAGGCGACGTCGACATCCTTGGCGCAGTCGTCGAGCGGGTGATGCTGGCGCAGGTTCGCGCCGTGCAGCAGGTGGAACGATGCACGCTGGTTGCAAGCCAGCGCGTCGACGATCTCGCGCGAGAACGCGCCGTAGACGTCGAAGTGACGCGACGCGGATTCCAGCACCGGCCAGGAATCGTTCTGCTCGACCCACCAGCCGACCTTCAGCGCGGCCGCGCCGCGCAGCGGTTCGATGTCGATGGGCTTGCCGTGTATGCACAGCACGACGTCGGGCGCGTACGCCGCCACCGCGGCGGCCAGCTGCGCCGCCGGGTACCTGGCATCGCTCCAGCGATGGTTGCGGAATAGATCGGTGCCGCGGCGCACCAGCCGCAGCGCGCGGGCGAGCTTGTTGACGCGGCGGAAGACGTAGCGCTGCACCCAGTGGACATGGTCGTCGACGATGAAAGTCCTGGCATCGATTCCGGCATGCGCGAATGCGTCGGCATAGTCTTCGGCCAGCGGCGGGAACCGCGGGTGGGCGATCAGGATCCGGGAAATCTTTGGGTGCATCGGAGATCTTGGCGCGGCGAGTCGAGGTGGTGGTGCATGATGGTGGTGCATTAGGTTAATCCAACGGACGCCAGGGGACTGGACCCTAGAATCACGGGATGTTGCCCAATCCCCGTACTCTTTTGCTGGCGTGGTTCAACGCCCAGCCGCGCAACCGCGTCGCAGCGCTGCTCGTCGTGCTGTGCGCGGCGGTCGTCGCGATGACCGAGCCGGTGTTGCCGGCGCTGATGAAGCACGTGCTCGACGTCGGCTTCACGCCGCGGCGCGATTTCGCACTGTGGACCGTACCGGCCGTGCTGCTCGGGCTGTTCTCGGTGCGCGGCATCGCCTGGCTCGGGTCGCAGTTCCTGACGCAGTGGATCACGCAGAACGTGCTCGCGCGGGTGCGCACCCTGGTCTACGCACAGGTGCTGCACGCCGAGCTCGGTGTCTTGCAGCGCGAGAGCGCAAGCAGCCTGATCGGGGCATCGGTCTACGAAGCCCAGCAGGCGCTGGGCATGATCTTCCCCGGGCTGTTGACGCTGACGCGCGACACGCTGACGCTGACCGCGCTGTTCGGCTACCTGCTGTGGATCAACTGGAGCCTGACGCTGCTGACGCTGGCCATCCTGCTGCCGCTGCTCGTGACGATGCGTGCGATCAGCCGCCGCGCGAAGCGGCTCAATGCGCAGATGCAAAAGGCCGCCGAGCAGGCCGCCTATGCGCTCGAGGAAGGCATGCTGGCGGCGCCGGTGATCCGCGTGCACAACGCGCAACCGACGTTCGCGGCGCGTTTCGACCGCATGAACCAGGGGCTGCGGCGGATGACGGTGAAGGCGATGGTGTCGGGCTCGAGCACGACGCCGGTGTCGCAGTGGCTGTCGGCGCTCGCAGTGTCGGTGGTCATCGTCTACGCCTTGCACCAGGCGCAGCTGCCCGGGCGGCACAGCGTCGGCAGTTTCGTGTCGTTCATCACGTCGATGCTGATGACGCTGTCTCCGCTGCGACGCGTCTCCGACATCGTGCAGCCGATGATGCGCGCGATGTCGTCGCTCGACAGATTGCGCGGAATCATCGCGGCGCCGAAGGAGGCCGACACCGGCCGGCACGCTGTGGCGCGTGCGCGCGGCGACATCGAATACGACTCGGTCGGCGTTCGCTTCGCCGGGCAGGACCGCGCGGTGCTCGACGGCGTCACGCTGCACGTGCGCGCCGGCGAGAGTCTGGCGCTGGTCGGACCGTCGGGGGCAGGCAAGACCACGCTGGTGCGGTTGCTGCCCCGCCTGCTCGAGCCCACCGGCGGATCGATCCGGCTCGATGGCGTGGCGCTGCGCGACTGGAGCCTGGCGGCGCTGCGGGCGCAGATCGCGCTGGTCAGCCAGGACGTGGTGCTGCTCAACGACAGCGTCGGCGCCAATGTCAGCTTCGGCGACGCGGTCGACCCGGCGCGGGCCTGGGCCGCGCTGGAGGCGGCTGCGCTGGCCGAATTCGTGCGGGGACTTCCAGGCGGGCTCGATGCACCGATCGGGCATAACGGCTCGCAGCTCTCCGGTGGACAGCGCCAGCGGCTGTCGATCGCGCGCGCGCTCTACCGCGACGCGCCGCTGCTGATTCTCGACGAGGCGACCAGCGCGCTCGACGCCGAGAGCGAGCGCCTGGTGCAGCACGCCGTCGACCGTCTGATGCGGGGGCGCACGACCATCGTCATCGCGCACCGGCTGGCGACCATCGCGCATTGCAACCGCATCGCGGTGCTCGACGAGGGCAGGCTGGTCGAACTCGGCACGGAGGCCGAGCTCCTCGTCGCCGACGGCTTGTACGCGCAGCTGCACCGCATGCAGTTCCGCGAGCAGCAAGCAAGCGCTTGACCAGATGCGCGATCAGGCGCTGGCTTTGTCGCGCTGCATCCAGCGCAGGCTTTGCTGGCGCACCACTTCGGGAAGGTGGTGTTCGCGGGCGAAGGTCTCGCGAATCCATTGCGCATCGTTGCCGCGGCCGCCGATGTCGGCGAGCAGCTCGCGGAGCGCGCCGTCGGACTTCAGCGCGATCGCGTGCGGCTCCAGCCGCACCAGGGTGCGCATGATGTCCTCGCGCAGCGTGCGGTGTTCGCGCGTGGCCGGATCGACGAACGTGCCGTCGAAGCCGAAGCGGCAGGCCTGGAAGCGGTTGAAGGTGTAGACCAGGTAGTCGTCTTCCTGCGGCTCGAACGGACGTTCGAACTGGATCCAGCGGCCCAGAGTCTGGATGTACGCGGCGATTCGCGCGGCCTTGGTGATCGTCAGCGGCGTGTCCATCACCCGCACCTCGATGGTGCCGTATTCGGGCTTGGGCCGGATGTCCCAGTAGAAATCCTTCATGCTCTTGACCACCCCGGTGGCGGTCATCTTGTCGAAGTAGCGCTCGAATCCCTCCCAGTCGAGCACGAACGGCGCACGTCCCGACAGCGGGAACGCGAATACCGAATTCAGCCGTGCCGACTGGAATCCGGTGTCCTCGCCCTGCACGTACGGCGACGACGCCGACAGCGCGATGAAATGCGGGATGGTGCGCGACAGGCAGTGCAGCGTGTACAGCGCGGTGTCGGCGTCGGGGCAGCCCAGGTGCACATGCTGGCCGAACACCGTGAACTGCTTGCTCAGGTAGCCGTACAGCTCGGACAGTTGGTGGAAACGCGGGCGGTCGAAAATGCGCTGCTGCGCCCAGTGCTGGAATGGATGGGTGCCGCCGCCGGACAGGCCGACGTCGAGGCGCTCGGCGGCGCGGGCAAGCGCGCCACGAATGTCCTCGAGCTGCGCCAGCGCGTCGTCGTAGTCGCGGCAGATTCCGGTCGACAGCTCGATCATGCTCTCGGTCATTTCCGGCGTGACGTTGCCGGGAAGCTTGACGTGTTCGAGCAGCCGCAGCAAATCGGGCGCGCACGGCATCAGGTCGTAGTTGTGCCGGCCGACGATTTGCAGTTCCAGCTCGATTCCCATGCTCAGCGCGCTGGACGTCGTGAACGTGCCCAGACTCATCGGTGCATCTCCGTTCCGTTGCGTGGAATGTCTCCGGAGCGGCCCAACGCCCAGCGTGCAAGCAGAGTGCCGACGATGCTCAACATCGCGATCGCAGCGAAACCGGCGTCGAGCAGGCGTGGCGGGAAATCGCCAAGAAGCTTCTGCGTGTCGAGCAGCAGCACGAAACTGACCGCTGCGGCCGGGTTCAGCGCCAGGCCGAGCGCCAGCGACTGGCGTCGGCTCAGGCCCGAAGCCGGTCCGAGCAACAGCGGCGCGACGAGCTTGGCCAGCGCGCGCGCGGCAATCAGCACCAGGCCGATCAGCGCGCCGTCGCGCAGCGCGTTCCAATCCATGCACAGGCCGACGATCATGAACAGCAGCACGATCAGCACACCGCCCGCGGTGCCGAAATGCCGAGGCCACACGCGCGGGCGCTCGTTGTGCGCGCGCAGCAGCAGGCCGGCCAGCAGCGGGGTCAGCATCGACGACCAGTGCAGCATCCGCGTCACCGACAGCACGAGCAGGATCAGGCCGACGAGCAGCAGCGCAGCGCCCTCGTCGGCGAAATCGAAATGGCGCTCGACCCAGTTCACGGCCCACGCCAGCGCGGCCGCGGCGATCACCGCGCCGCCGATCGCATAGCCCTGCTGCAGCAGCGCATACCACCAGTGGCGTCCGATCTGCGCGCCCATCCAGGCGTCGAGCAGTCCGACCGCCAGGATCGACAGAATGCTGCCCAGAGTCGCCAGCAGCAGCATGCGCTCGGTGACCTGGCCGCGGGCGTTGAACTCGCCTGCCAGGCGCAGCGCCACTGCCGGTGAAGTGCATGCCAGCGCCGCCGCCACGGCAAGGCCGTGCAGGCCGCCGAGCGCGAACGCGTGCAGCGCAGCCCAGCCCAGCACCAGCGCCAGCGCCCATTCGCCGATGCTGATGAACACCAGCCATGGGTTCGCGCGCAACCAGCGCAGGTTGACGCGGTGGCCGATTTCGAACAGCAACACGGCCATCGCCGCGTCGATCACCGCGCGCGCTCCGGCCTGCAGCTCGAACGCGGGCAGCGCGCCGCCGCCCACGGCGATCAGCAAGCCGGTTCCCAGGTAGCCGATCAGGCGCGGCCAGCGCAGCAGGCGCAGCACCGATTCGCCCATCAGCGTGGCCAGCACCAGCGCGAGCCCGACCCACAGCACGCCATCGGCGTGCATCGCGATCGGGGGCAAGGCGGACATGTGAATCATGGTGCTGGCGCGGCGGCGAGGGGCGCATGGCGCCCCGGTGCGAGGTGGACCGGGGAGGACGCGCGATTATAGGAATCGGCAACGTCCGCGACGGGACCGTACCACGCCTGGCGGACGTCCCGATGAAACGGGCCGCGACGCAGGTCGTGCGGGGGCCCGGCGAGGCCATTTTGCACGCTTGTCCATGGCGCCGCAAACGGCGCGCCTTCCTACAATGCGGCCATGCCCTACGTCCACCTGCGAACCCATACCGAATATTCGATCGCCGACGGCACCCTGCGTGTCGACGCGGCAGTGGCTGCGGCGCGCGACGACGGCCAGGGCGCGCTGGCGATCACCGATCTGAGCAATCTGTTCGCCACGGTTCGCTTTTACAAGGCCGCGCGTGCTGCCGGGGTCAAGCCGATCATCGGCTGCGATCTGCGCGTGGCGGACGACGACGCGGCGTCCCAGGCGCCGGGCGCCGGGTTGCTGCTGCTGGTCGCCAGCCAGCAGGGTTACCTGAACCTGTGCGAACTGCTCAGCCGCGCGTGGTTGCGCGGCCAGCGCGGCGGGCAGGCGGAGATCCGCTGGGAGTGGCTCGAACGCGACGGCCTGGGCGAGGGGCTGATCGCGCTGTGCGGCGCGCGTGCGGGCGCGATCGGACGCGCGCTGCTCTCCGGCGACGCGGCGCGCGCGGCTGAACTGGCCCGGCGCCACGCGGCGGTGTTCCCGCAGCGCTTCTACATCGAGCTGCAACGCAGCGGGCATGCCGAGTGCGCACGCCACGTCGAGGCCGCGGTGCGGCTGGCCGCCGAATTGCAGTTGCCGGTGGTCGCCACGCACCCGGTGCAGTTCCTGCAACCGGATGATTTCGAGGCCCACGAGGCGCGGGTCTGCATCGCCGAGGGCGAGACGCTGGCCAATCCGCGGCGCCAGCGCCGCTTCACCGAGCAGCAGTACTTCAAGCGGCAGGACGAGATGGCCGCACTGTTCGCCGACCTGCCGGTGGCGCTGGACAACGCGGTCGAGATCGCCAAGCGCTGCAATCTGACGCTGACGCTGGGCAGGCCGCAGCTGCCGGCGTTCCCGACCCCTGACGGCACCCCGGTGGCCGACTATTTCCGCACCCTGTCTTTGGACGGCCTGGACAAACGGCTGCAGCAGCTTTTCCCCGATGTGGCGCAACGCCAGGCCAGGCGGCCGGCGTATGTCGAGCGGCTCGAATTCGAGCTCGGCATCATCGCCAAGATGGGGTTCGAGGGCTACTTCCTGATCGTCGCCGACTTCATCAACTGGGCCAAGGACAACGGCTGCCCGGTCGGCCCGGGGCGCGGCTCGGGCGCCGGCTCGCTGGTCGCCTACAGCCTGCGCATCACCGACCTCGATCCGCTGGCGTACAACCTGCTGTTCGAGCGCTTCCTGAACCCGGAGCGGGTGTCGATGCCCGACTTCGACATCGACTTCTGCCAGGAGAACCGCGACCGCGTCATCGACTACGTCAAGCGCAAGTACGGCGTTGATGCGGTGTCGCAGATCGCCACCTTCGGCACCCTTGCCGCACGCGCGGCGCTGCGCGACGCCGGGCGCGTGCAGGAGCTGGGTTATACCTTCTGCGATGTGCTGGCCAAGCTGATCCCGAACAAGCCCGGGCAGCACATCACCATCGCGCAGGCCATCGAGGTCGAGCCGCAGTTGCGCGAGCGTATGGACGCCGAAGACGAGGTGCGCCACCTGCTGACGCTGGCGCAGCAGCTCGAGGGTCTGCCGCGCAACATCGGCATGCACGCAGGCGGGGTGCTGATCGCGCCGGGCAAGCTGACCGATTTCTGCCCGCTGTACGCGCAGCCCGGATCGAGCGACGCGGTGTCGCAGTTCGACAAGGACGACGTCGAGGCGATCGGCCTGGTCAAGTTCGACTTTCTCGGTCTGGCCACGCTGACCATCCTCGAGCTGGCCGCGCAGCACATCCGGCGCAACCATGCCGACCGCGCGAGCTTCAAGCTCGAAGACATCCCGCTCGACGATGCCGCGAGCTACAAGCTGATGGCGCGCGGCGACACCGTGGCCGTGTTCCAGCTCGAATCGCGCGGCATGCAGGGCATGCTGCGCGAGGCCAAGCCCGACCGTTTCGAGGACATCATCGCGCTGGTCGCGTTGTACCGCCCGGGTCCGATGGACCTGATCCCCAGCTTCTGCCAGCGCAAGGACGGCACCGAGCCGATCGAATACCCGGATCCGCGCATGGAACCGGTTCTGCGCGAGACCTACGGCATCATGGTCTACCAGGAGCAGGTCATGCAGGTGGCGCAAGTCATCGGCGGCTACTCGCTGGGCGGCGCCGACCTGCTGCGCCGCGCGATGGGCAAGAAGAAGGCCGAGGAAATGGCCAAGCACCGCGGCATCTTCGCCGATGGCGCAGCCAAGAACGGCATCGATGCGGCCAAGGCGAACGAGATCTTCGACTTGATGGAGAAGTTCGCCGGCTACGGCTTCAACAAGTCGCACGCCGCCGCCTACGCGCTTCTGGCCGTGCAGACGGCGTGGCTGAAGGCGCATTACCCGGCCGAGTTCATGGCCGCCAACATGAGCATCGCGCTCGACGACACCGACAAGCTCAAAGTGCTGGTCGACGACGCGCGCGCCATGGGGCTGAAGGTGGTTCCGCCGGACGTCAACCACGGCAGCTGGCGGTTCGACCCGATCGACGCGCACACCATCCGCTACGCGCTGGGCGCGATCAAGGGCAGCGGCCGTGCCGCGATCGAGGCCATCGTCGAGGCGCGCGACAGCGGCGGCGCCTTCTCCTCGCTGATGGACTTCGCCGCGCGCGTGGACCGTACGCGCATCAACCGCCGCGTGCTCGAGGCACTGATCCGCGGCGGTGCGTTCGACGGCGTCGACCCGAACCGGGCCACCTTGCTGGCTGGGGTCGGCATGGCCATCGAACACGCCGCGCAGTGCGCCGAGCATGCCGGGCAGGGCGGGTTGTTCGACGCCCTGCTCGAAACGCCAGGCGCCGACGAGCCCGAGCTCGAGCCGCAGCCGCCATGGGACCTGCGGCGGCGGCTGGCCGAGGAAAAGCTGGCGATCGGCTTCGTGCTCAGCGGCCATCTGTTCGATGCCCACGCCGGCGAAGTGCGCCGATTCGCGCCGCGCGCGCTCGCCGAACTGGGCGAATCGCGCGAGCCGCAGCTGGTCGCCGGAATCGTCGCCGCGGTGCGCATCGTGCAGGGCCAGCGCGGCCGTGTCGCCATCGTCACCCTGGAGGACCGCTCCGGCACGCTGGAGACGGTGGTCAACGAGCGCCTGCTCGACACTGTGCGCGCGCTGCTGACCGACGATGAGCTTCTGGTCATGCAGGGCCGTGCGCAGGCCGACCGTTTCAGCGGCGGGCTGCGCTTCAACGTCGACGCGGTATGGACCCTGGAGCAGACGCGCGCGCGGCTCGGGCGGCGCATCCGGGTGCGCATCAACGGCCTGCCCGACGCGTCGCCGCTGCTCGAGGTGGTGCGCAACCACGCCGCTGCCGACGAAGGCGGCCTGCCGCTGGACATCGAGCTCGAGCGTTCAGGCGCCCAGGCCACGCTGCGCCTCGATCACATGCGCTTGCGTCCTGGCGACGACACCTTGGCCGCGCTGCGCGAAATCGCCCACGAAGGGCGCGTGCAGATCGTCTACGAGGGCGCCGAGCCGCGTACGCCGCAGCGCGCGTGAACGCGCCGCGGCGTCAATGCCGGTCGCGCGGACCGGCCTGCACGTCCATCGGCGAGTACCACTGCCCGTGGTCCGAAGGGAAGCTGCCGACGCGCTCGACCGCGCGCTTGGCCGCCTCGTCCCAGCTGGGTACGCCGCTCGAGCGCTTGATGCGGACGCTGATGATCTGGCCGTTGTTGGTATCCAGCGTCACGCTCAGCAGCACCTGAGGGTTGCCCTGGACCTGGTTGATTTGCGGGTAGACGGTGTTCTCGCGCACCAGCGTTGCCAGCCGCGCGCCATAGCTGCCCGAAGGCCCCGACGCGCGCGCCGCGGTTCCTGTGCTTCCGGCGGCGCCGTCTCCGGCCTGTGCCATCAGGCTCTTCATGTAGGCATCGCGCGCGGCCTTCTGTTCGCGTGCGAGTTCCTGAGCGCGTTTTTTCTGCTCGGCGAGCTTTTTCTGCTGCGCGAGTTCCTTTTGTTGCTCGAGTTTCTTCTGTTCAGCCAGCTTCTGTTCGAGCTTCTTCTGCTCGGCAAGCTTCTGCTCGGCAAGCTTCTGCTCGGCAAGCTTGCGCTGCTGCGCGCGCAGTCGCTCGGCGCTTTGCTGCTGTTCGAGCTTTTTCAGCTGCTCCTGTTTCTTGCGCTGCAGCGCGATCTGCGCCTCGTCGGGCGAAGGCGCGGGCTGCACCTTCGGTGCGGGCGGTGGCGGGGGCGGTGGCGGCGCCGGGTGCGGCGTGGGCTGCGGCTGCGGCCGCGGCCTGGGAGCTGGCGGCGCGGCCAGGTGCGCGGTCGGCGCCCACAGTTCGGCTTCCACCGCCTCGGGCTCGTGGCTGCGCCAGTGCACGCCGACTGCGAGCAGCGCGACCAGCAGCAGATGCACCAGCAGCGCGAACAGCAGCGCGCGCGACAGGCCGCGTTCACGCGGCGGGCGAAGCTTGTCCGATGCGTTCATTGCTCGAGCGGCGCGATTTCAGTGCATGCCGGTGGCCTGCACGGCCAGGCCGACGCGTTGCACTCCGCCTGCCTTGAGGCGGTTGAGCACCTGCATCACGACGTTGTATTTGACGTTGCGGTCCGCGGCGATCAGCACCGGCATTGCCTGCGCGTCGCTGCCGGCCTGCTGCGCGAGGGCGGTCACGGTCTGCAGCAGTTGCGGCAGCGCCACGGTCTGCTCGGTGAGTCCAGGCGCGCCTGGCTTGGCCTTCGGGTCGCGCAGCCGGATCGACATCGTCTGGTCGGTCTTGATGTCGACCTCGACCACCGTGTCGGGTGCGCGCGAAGCCTCGCCGACGCTGGGCAGCTTGACCAGACTGGGCGTGATCAGCGGTGCCGTGACCATGAAAATGATCAACAGCACCAGCATCACGTCGATGTAAGGCACCACGTTGATTTCGGCCAGCGCGCGCCGGCGCCCGCCGCGTTGCTGCAACGCGCCCATGCTCAGTGCGCTCCGCCGTCCTGCCCGCGCGCGCCCGCGGCGTGCGGCGCGACCTGCCGGTGCAGGATGTTGGAGAACTCCTCCATGAACGCATCGAAACGGATCGCCAGGCGGTCGATGTCACGGGCGAAGAAGTTGTACGCGATCACCGCGGGAATCGCCGCGAACAGGCCGATCGCAGTCGCCACCAGCGCCTCGGCGATGCCTGGCGCGACGGTGGCCAGCGTGACCTGCTGCAGATTCGACAGCCCGACGAACGCGTGCATGATGCCCCACACGGTTCCGAACAGTCCGACGTACGGCGAGACCGAAGCGACCGAGGCGAGAAACGAAAGGTTCGACTCGATGACGTCCATTTCACGCTGCAGTGCCGCGCGCATCGCGCGGCGCGCCCCGTCGACCAGGTCGCTGGCCTCCATGCGCCGCTCGCGCAGCTTGAGGAACTCGCGCATTCCCGAGGCGAAAATGCGCTGCAGCGGGCTGCCGTGGCGTGCGTTGGCCAACGCCGCCTGATACAGCTCGGTCAGGCTGGTTCCGGACCAGAATTCCTGCTCGAATTCGTCGGTCTTGTTGCGTGCCGACTTGATCCCGAAATATTTGCGGAAGATCACGGTCCAGCTTGCCAGCGAGACCGCCATCAGCAGCGCCAGCACGATCTGCACCACGTTGCTGGCGCCAAGCACGAGGGAGATGATCGAGAAATTCTGGTTCATGCACAGTCCTGAGGTCACGGGCGCGCTCGCCCGGACGCTATTGTGCCTCGGCCGGCATGTCCGCTCCCGGCGTGCTGCGCAGCCGAGTCAGTTTGCGCGCGTTTGCGCAGCGGGGGCGGTCAACCGGCGCAGCGCCAGGTCCAGCACATCGGGGATTTCCGGGCGGCCTTGCGCGTTCAGCGCGGTGCCCATGACGACCGCCTGGGCGATCAACTTGCCGTCGCTGCGGCGTTCGATGGCCTGCTCGAACTGCAGCCGCAAGCGCCCGCGGCGGTGCAGCGCGGTGCGCACGACGAAGGCGTCGCCGCTGCGCAGCGATGCGCGGAAATCGATTTCGATCCGCGTCACCACCAGGCTGATGCCGCGCCGCGACAGCTCGCCGAAGCGCAGGTCGCTCGACTCGAGCAGCTTGTGCCGGGCGTGCTCCAGGTAGTTCAGATAGACCGAGTTGTTGACCACGTGGTCCATGTCGCACTCGTAGTCGCGGACTTCGAACGCGACTTCGTGCCGCGGCTGCGGCGGGTGTTGCACAGCTGGGGAAGGCGGGCTCATCGCAGGCACAGGGAAGTTCGGATGCGAATGCGCCGGCGCGCGGGCGCACGCCGGCATCAGGGGCATGGGGGCAGTTTAGGCGAGCCGCAGCCGCGCCGCGCTTATGCTGTGGGATTGCGGGCCCGGCGCAGCGAGCCGGGGCCCGGACCACACCGGACCATCACCTTCGATCGGGAGCCTCATGTTTACCGGACTCGTCACTGCGGTCGGCAGCATCGACCATGTCGAACCGCTCGGCGGCAGCGGGGCGGGCGTGCGCGTGCGCGTCGCTGCGCCGCCGGCCTGGCTTGCCGGAGTCGTCGAGGGCGACAGCATCTGCGTCAGCGGCGCGTGCATGACCGTCGTCGCGCTGAGTGCCGACACGTTCGACGTCGACGTATCGGCCGAGAGCCTTGCGCGCACGGTCGGGCTCGATGCGGCCGGAAGCGAGGTCAACCTGGAGCAGTCGCTGACGCTGGCGACCAAGCTCGGCGGGCATCTGGTCACCGGCCATGTGGACGGCATCGGCAGCGTCGAGCGGTTCGACCCGGTGGGCGAATCATGGCAGCTGGTGCTGGTCGTGCCGGCCGCGCTCGCGCGCTTCTGTGCATACAAAGGCTCGCTGACGGTCAACGGCGTCAGCCTGACCGTCAACCGGGTCGACGATGCCGACGATGGCAGCGCCCGGGTCGACATCAACTTGATTCCGCACACCGTGCAGCACACCAACCTGCACACGTTGCGTGCAGGTGCTCGGGTCAACCTCGAGGTCGACCTGATCGCGCGCTACGTGCGGCGCATGCTCGACCCAGCGCATTGAGTCTCGGCCTCTTGCGAGCGCGAAGCGGCGCAGGCTATACTTCACCGCTTATTCCCCGATAGCTCAGTCGGTAGAGCGACGGACTGTTAATCCGCAGGTCCCTGGTTCGAGCCCAGGTCGGGGAGCCAGAACAAAATCAAGCACTTACCGAAGAAATCGGCGCCCAGTTGGCGCCGCTTTTTTTTGCCGTTTCCGCTTCGTTTCCGCTGAATGGCCTCGATGGGGTCAGATCTGGCGATTTCGGCGTTCTTGTGAATGCTGGGGCGCGTCAGGGCGTTTCCGCCAGTTGCCTCCGGCGGTGGACATGGAAGCAACTCCCCGACGACGCCTGCGCGTGGCATCTCCACCACAGCGGCGCCAACCATGCACTGACCGACCCCGGCGGCATCAACTTTCAAGCGCCAAGGCGCGGCCGATCGTCACAAAGCCAGGGTAGCGTGGACAACTCGACTTCGACGGGGGCCGACATGTTCACCAGGATCATCGACTTCGTGCAGTGTGCGGGGCACCAGATTGAGGTACGAGTGGAGCGCAGCAGCCGCGGGGAGATCAAGTTCGGCTACGTGGCGCCCGGCACCAGCACCCTCGCTCCGATCGACGGCCTTGGATCGTTCGATACCGCTGATCAGGCTCTAGGCGCCGTGAGGGGCTGGGTCACCAACTGGGCGGCGAGGACATACGGCTGACATCGACGCCGGCGTAGAGGCGCGAGGTGGCCATTCGCATTGATCCCGTCCGAGGCCTGCAACTTGTAAGGCCCGCAACCGCTGGTCGGCCTGGAGCCACTCGATCATGTCGCGCGCCGCCAGCCAGCGCACGATCAGCTCGCGCTCAAGCCCGGTGCACCGCTCGAGGCATTCGCGCTCGGCGACCAGATCGGCCAGGTTGTCGTCGGGCACGTCGCGCAGAGTCTTGGGGTAGGCGGCCACAGCAGCAGCGTATAGCTGCCGGCGTGAGGGCCGCGTCAGCGCACCGTGACCTGGCCATCAGCGCTGACCTCCCGGCACACGCTGTAACGGCTCAGCCGGCGCCCGCCGCGTAGAGTCGGCCGGGTTTGCGCGCGACGCGCCTCGACCTCAGGGGATCTCCATGGGTGCTGATCTACCGCTCTCGACGCTGCTACAGCTCGGGCTCCGCATCGCAAGCTCGCGCGACATGGACGCTGCGCGCTGGCTTGTTGCCACGGCCGGCACCGATGCCGTGGGTCATGCCGCGCATGCGCTCGCCAGTCGCCGGGCGCCGCGCCCGCAGAAGGTCATCGCGTACCTCGGCCTCGACCGCAGGAGCATCCCGAGGCCCGATCTGCCGCCGGCCACCGCGGCACAGGTACATGCGCTCAACCGGCGGCGCGGCTGGATGGGCGAGGCCCCGCGCTGAAGCATCAGCCGCGCGCAGCGGAGGCGCCTCGGAAAAAGGAAACCCGGCGCGGTGGCCGGGCAAATGAGCACTCGCACGCACTGCTCAGGGGAACACCAGCGTAGGCGCCGCACGTTGCTGCAGGATTGCCGAGGCGTGAAGGTGTGCAGCTCGGCATGCGGCCGTGCCTTTGGCCTCATGGGTTGGCCCGTTGAATTGGCCGGCGCGCGGGGAACGGGCCATTCCTTTCGCCTTGCTCTGCGGCCTACATCATGAGCCTGATTAGCAGGGCCAATGCTTCGGGCCGCGCCAGGAATGGGCCATTGAAATGGCCCATTTCGCCCAAATGGCCCATTCTTTTGGCCCATTCCCGAGGCCGGGTAACATCGTTTCCGCGAGGCGGCGATAGCTGGGTATCTGCAGTTTTCGGCCCAATTTTGATGTTACTGCGGCGCGGCATTTCGACAGTAACGTACACAGCAGGCCACAGGAACTTCGACGGCCTTCGGATCGTGGTAACAGCACTTCGCTGGAAGGCTGCGGGCCTGCCCATCGCTGGCCCGGCGTCGACCAGGCCGATGAATGAGCCGCTGCTCTGACCTCCAGCGACGGTCGGCGCGGCTAGTCCGATCAGCGCCATGGACGGCTCCGTTTCCCTGTTGTCGCCGAGCCGTTGCAGCGCCACTCGGTTCAGCGGGCAACACCAGCTTCTCGCAGATTTCCGGTGTTACTCGGGCCGTCCATTTTTTCAGTAACGTGGGGAGCAGGTCCCTCACAGCCTCGGAGACCGTCGGTTTCTGGTAACACCGAATCGCCTCGGCATCGCGACCATCACCAGCCTCGGCACCGTCTGACTCGCACGGACGGAACAAAGTCGCGCGCGATGCGATCGATGCCGTCGAACAGCGATGGCTGGCGCTTCGCCACCACCGAAGCGCCCATCAGGAGCCGCCGGAGCGTAGACACAATGACCACGAGGTGCTCGCCCAGCTCGCGCACGTTCCAGTGGCTGAGGCCAGCGACCAAAGTTCCGTCGAAGTACAATGTACGCCCTCATCCGAAACCAAGGATTGCCATGGCACTCGCAACGCTAAATCAAAGGGGCTACTTGGTCGTCCCGAGTTGCGTCGTTTTTGGCCCCGACAAGGCTCCAATGTCAGCGTGCGACAAAGCGACGAGCGTCACATGCACGACGCGCGAAGCGCTCTCCAGCGATACTTCGAGCGACCCGCTCGAGCAGTTCATGATAGGCGCGCGCGAGGTGTGGCACTCAACGCCCGATGCGCCCTGCGCACCGAATGCCGATGAACCGACCCAGCGCACGGCCAAGTCCTGATAGTTCGATCACCGCCTACGCGACCGCTCTGGCGCTGATGCGGCCGCAGACGAAGTGCAGCGCGGCGACGTCGCGCCGGTCGTACACCTCCGGCGGCGCCGGCGCGTAGGTGGCCAGCGTCACGGTGGCGTGATCTTGGTCGACAAGGCGGCGCAGGACCATGCCGCCGCCTGCGAAGCGCACCAGCACCTCGTCGCCGGCGCGCACCGACTCGTCGGGGTTGATCATGGCCGTCTCGCCCGGGCGCCAGGCCGGCAGCATGTCGCCGGCGGTGACGCGCACACAGTAGATGCGTTCGGCGGCCTCGGCGCTGCTGAGATTGGCGTTCTTCATGTCAGGCCTGGTCGCCTCCGATCTTCAGCTCGGTCAGTTTGTCCCCGGCGGCCTCGGCGTCGCGCATGACGGTTGCCAGCACCTCGCCGACACCCTGCACGATGTGGCCCCGCTTGTCGTTGGCCGCCAAGTCGAACATCTCGGCGTCCTCCATCGCATGCAGCGCCAGCCGCACCAGGTGCATGACGCGGTAAAGCGCCTGCTCGGCATCGCGGATGTCGTCATTGGTCGGTTCACGCATGGCCTGCCTCCGGGGTGGCTTCAACCGTCTGCAGCGCCGCCTGCGTCCGCCCGAGCAGTTCAACCAGATGGCGCAACCCATCCTCGAGGTCGGCGATGCAGTGCTCCGGCGGTCGGCCGGGAAAGTTGCTGACCAGGCGCCACGCCTCGGCATCGAGCAGGCCCAGCACACCACCGAACAGGAACCACGCATGCGCGGCTTCGCTGTTGGCTTCGATGCGCCGATTCGTGCTCAGCGATCCGTTGATCCGAGCGGCCAGGTCGCAGATGGCCACGATGCCGACTTGCACGGAGCTCATGCCCGCTTGAATCTCACCCTCGTAGTCGCGCCGATCCGCAACAGCGGACAACGTCAGGCGCGTCAGCGCCGCCAGCCGCGCGAGGGCAGCGTCCGCGCGTGGCGCAGGAGCATCGGCAGACGGTTTGATGCTTTCAGACATGGTGGTTCTCCAGTTCGCCGATGCGCTCGACATCCTCGCGAATCAGGCGGGCAAGCACGCCGCCGGCATAGCCGAGGCCCTCGGCAGCGTCACCAGACAGCGGGCGAGCGTGCGCGTCTCCCTCGCGAAAGTTCGATTCCTCCAGGTCGTTCCGGGTCAGGAGATCGAGGATCGTCTCCAGACCATAGGCGCACCGGTAGATGCGCTCCAGCGAATGGCCGACGCCGGGAAGGGCGCGGGCTGCGTCGCTCCCTACGGGCGCAAGGTCGAGGGGCTTGCCCCACTCGGCGCACGCGCGGCGCGTGGCGTCGCTCGAGCAGTCAACCATGGCGATCGCACGCTCCCACGCCTGCGCCACGGTCTCGGCTGCGCCGGTGCCGACCTGGTGCAGATCGTCGCGCACCACGCTCCAGGCGAACGGCTGGCCGTCCGATTCGGATTGCCGCCAGACGTGCACCAGGTGGCCGTGCAGCGGGATGGTCTTGATGTCAGCGGGCTTGGTCATGGCCTGCCTCCTTCGCCGCCGCGCCGTCCATCGCGCCCATCAGGTCGCGCACTTCCGAGACCATGCTGTGCAGCATCCACAGGTAGTTGTCCTGGTGCCTCTCGCTCATGCAACTGAACGAAGCGAAGCCATCGCCGTGGATCGCCACCAGTGCGGCGTCGAGCTGTGCCAGGCGCGCGTCGATGCAGTTGCGGAAATCTCCGAGGCTTGCCGATTGCGCGGCGGCATAGACCGTGGAAGCTTGGCCGAAACTCCGGGGCGATCCGTTTGTGGTCGTCTCAGCCATGGTGCACCTCCGCACCGATGCGGCCGGCGAGGGCCTGGGCTTCGGTCATCGCCTGCACCAGGTCATCCATGCGCTGGTGCCGCGCCCAAGCTTTGACGTCGCCGAGCAGGTCGGCGAGCGCGTTCAGCGGCGCGCCATTGCGGCGCGTCGATTCCATGGGCGTGACGCCCACGGCACTACCATTGGCAGTAGCCATAGCTTGCACCTCCAGTGTGCAGTTGTGGTCAGGGTCGACGTGGTGCTGGAACACCGCGCCGACCCGCCTTCATCACCGGGAACCGCCCGGCAGCGGTTTGAAATCTCGGGTTCACGCAACCCCGGCCCACTCCTTCACTTCCTCCGCCAGCCAACGCTGCGTCTTGCCGCCAATGCGGCGCGCGCGCGGGAAGCCGGGTTGGTGGATCAGGCGATTGCGGACGTGCGAGTACGACAGGACTAGAAAGGCGGCGACGTCCTTGCAGGTCCACAGGACTTCGTCGCGGCGGACGCCAATCGGTAGATCTCTGGTTGCCATAGGGTCACTCCTTCCTCAGTTTTTCAAGTGCGGCCACGATGCCGCGCGAAATGCTGCCGCCGCCAAGCACGCGCAGCATTGCCGCAGCCCATGGCGGTAGGCTGACATGATGGCTCTCGTTCTTGACCTCGGCGCGCGGGCGTCCTGAGCCTGGGCGAGGCCCACCCGAGTTGGGGCGCGCACCGCCTCGGCGCGACTTCTTCGGCTGTTCGTCCTGCATGCTCATGCCGCCAGCAGCGCATCGATGGCCAGCGCCGCGCGCGCGTTCGCCTGCGCCTTGGCCAGCGCGACGGCAGCTGTGCGCGCCGCGTGCGCCTTCGCCGCGTCCAGCATGGCGCGCGCCTCCTCGAGGTCGATCTTCTCGACGCCGTGGTGCGGCACAAACCGATAGAGCTGCGTGCCGGCCGCGTTGCTGAGCAGGTAGGCGTCCGGGCGCCCGTCGCCAGGCGTGGCCACCACTGCGCGCACCGTGAGGCTGAGAAAGCCGACGCGGACCTGCTGGCCCGGCTGCCACTGCTGTTTCGTGTCGCGGATCATGATCGCCTCGCGTTGCTGTTTGCTGGATTATGCGCCATCAAAACCAGCATTGCAACACAGCTATGGGGTGCCATCATCCTCCGCGCAGCTTGTCCTCCTTGATCAGCGCGGCCATCATGAACAGACCTTGGTCGCTGAGCCCTGCGCTTTGTTGCGGCGTCATCTCGCCGAGGTTTTGCACTAGGTCGGCCGGGGTGACAATGCCGCCCGTTCCCTCGTAGACCTTGAGTGCGTCGTCAAAAGCAGACTTCATGCGCGGCTCGGTATCGAGTCGGCCGAGGTCGTCGGCGACGCCGAGCACCTGCAGCGCGATCTGGCGCAGCGGCACGCGGTAGCCCTTGAGCTTGAGCGCCTCCGCCGTAATTCCGAGGTATCGAAGCTCGCCGGTTGTTGGGTAGCCGCTTATTGCTCCACGCATGAGCTCGCACAGGCCGGCAGTGTCGGACCAACTGACCATTGAACTCGAAGCCGCTTTGACGTCGTCGCTGGTCTCCTCGCAGGTGCTCATCGGCCTGTCCGCCACGGCCGCCGCTGGAGCACTGCTGCCTGACGCGATCTGAGGGGCGGACGACTTCGCCGAGTGCGATCCACCGAAGATGCTGCTCAACGCCCACAGCAGCAGAGCCGCCCCGACGACGACCGAGAAACACCCTGCTGCTGGCTTCTTGGTCGGGCTCGCAGCACCGCAGTGTGGGCACGCTTTCGCCTCGGTGCTGACCTCTTTGCCGCACTCGCGGCACTTCGTGAGCGCCATCGCATCCCCCTGTCGAACGTAGGTCGCCCGGAATCGATCCGTGCGGCGTACCTGAGAATCTGCCTGTGAACGGCCTATGACGTGAGGGATGCTATGACGAAGCTGCGGGTTTGTGCCACATGGATCAGCGTGCTGCTGGGGGCGGTGTCCGCGTTCTGCTGGTGGCGATCGGCAGTTACGAGAGTGCCGCACTTTGCTGGCGCGGACACGAGCGGCGCCTACGCTGATGGCTCATTTGCCGCCGACGGTGCCGATCTCGTCCGAACGATCCGCCTGCAGTCCAAGTGGAACCGCTGGGCCGCAATCGCCGCCTCCGGTGCCGCGATCGCCGCCGCGGTCGCCCAGACGGTCAGCGCGATCGACCCGAACTGACCCACTGGCGCCACGCGGCGAGCGTCAGGTTTTGTCAGGTAGTTCCGCCGAACCCCGCGACGCATGCGCGCGCCAGCGGCAGCGTGAAAAACCGTGACCTACCGGCGTCGCATCGCGGCAGCGCCGTGCATGCGCACCTCGCCTTGACAGAGTGCGCAACCTCAGCATTTCTCAGCCTCGGTGCGGCGGCCATAACATCGCGCATGCGGCGCCCGGGCGAGCGCTGCGGTTACGCGCACCCTTCGCATCTATCGGAATCGAGGACATGGGACGTCGATCGCGTGGCAACGAGGCTCTGATCGCGCTGGCGGTGGGTGTCGGCGCGCCGATCTACGGCGTCACTTGGCTGTACGAGCATGACCCCTGGGCCATCGTGCTTGTCGTCGTGGCCGTCGTGGTCGCGATCGTCGCCTACGTTCGCCATAGGCAAGAGCAGCTGAGGCGGTTCGATCCTTCGGCCGTCGACGTCTGGACGCTGAGCCCGACCCAGTACGAGCAGTACTGCGCGACCATCCTGAACAAGTTCGGCTGGCGCACCACGCTCACGAAGACTTCCGGCGATCACGGTGTCGACATCGTGGCCGAGCTGGGCGCGGTGAAGGTCGCCATCCAGATCAAGCAGTATCGCAAGCGCGTCGGCAATGCGGCGGTCCAACAGGTGGTTGCCGGCAAGGCGGTGTATCGCTGCACCGCTGCGGTTTGCGTGGCCCCGAATGGGTTTACCCAGGGCGCCGAGCAACTGGCTCGAGCGAATGGCGTGCTGCTCATGGAGCATCGCGACCTTCCCGGCCTGGCGCGGCGTCTCGGACTCCGGAACGTCGCGGTCGAAGCTGACGGCGCCCAGAACCCAGGATCTCGAGTCGTTCGGTAGCGCGGCTTCCTGCACGGCGCGCGGCGCAACGCGACCCACCACGCCAAGGCTAGTTTTGGCTAGCAGTCTCGCGGCTCAAAACTGAGCCGTGAGATCGGACCGTCGTGCACGCGCGCCTCTGCGGCGACCTCAACATTCTTCAACAACCGGGCGGCGCCGCCGGCAACGCAGAACCATAACTTTCCATAACAGCCAGCGCCGAAGCCCATAGCACACGCGCGTACCGCTATCGAAACCGGAGTTTTCCGGAGCAGTCGCGCGCCGGCACTTGGGCGCATCCCATTGCGGTGACAAGTCGGATTTCAAAGCGCACTTTCGATCTCGGCAGCAAAGGCCATTTCTGGCTTTCGCTCCGGCGCCAGCTCGCGGCATGCGTAGGTGGCGCCACCGCGGCCCGTCTGCGTGCGCAGAAAAAGGTTCGAAACCGTGCTTTTTCGTTATCAGCGGCGTCGGACCCCACGACGCGCGACCGGCGGCCCGATCGACCTGGGCGGTGCTGCCCAAGACGGGCGAATGGGGCGCGTCCAATTTTGGCGAGTGCTTTGAAATCAACGAGTTGCCGGCGCTGCTCACTTCGGCCGGTTCTGCACCAGGTTGGCCAGCGCGCGGGCTCGGCCTTCGTCGGTCTTCGGCCCGCTCGACGCGCCGCCATGCAGCCGACAGCGCCAGCCGTTGCCCGAGCCGAGCGCGATGCACAGCGTGCCGCGGCGGGTCCTGGCCAGGCACAGGTCGCCGTCAGTGCGCTCGATCTTCTCCAGCAGCTTGCGGCCGCGCCCCTCGGCGGGATCGAAGCCAGCAGCGCGCACACGGTCGGCCGCCCAAGACTGCATGCGCTCCTGCTCGGCGATCTCGGCCATGCGCTGCGCGAGGCGGCGCTGATATTCGGGGCTCGCCTCGATCTCGGCCCTCATACGGTCGTAGCTTGAAAGTCGCGCCATGGTCAGGAGCCCACCTCAATGCGCGTGGGGTCGGGAATTTGGCCGCACGAGGACTTTCCCTCCCACCTCTTGACCCTGGCCAGCGCCAGAGCCGCCATTGCCCGCGCCTTGCCGCTGGCCGTCCTCGGTCCGGTGGACTGGCCGCCGTGGTTCTTGCAGCGGCCGCCGGCGCCGTCGCCCAGGGCGATGCACGGTGAACCCTTGCGGGTCCTGGCCTTGCACAGCCCGAGACCGGCTTTCTCCATCTTGCGCATCAGCAGCCATGCGCGATCTTCGTTCGGGTCGATGCCGGCCGCGCGCAGCTCGTCCTCGATCCAGCCGTTGCCGGCGGCGATGGCCGGGTGCACGCCGCGCAGGATGGCTGCAAGCGCTGCGGTCGGAAGGTCACAAATCGCCATCGTCAGCTCCGTTCATGGGGTTATTTTGCAAATGTGCCGCGCGCTGCTCAATTCCGGCCCGCTGGCGGCCTTTCGCGGCTTGGCCCTGGGGTCGGCCTTGCTTATGGGCTGCGCGGGCGCTGGCGCCGGTTCTACGCATGCCACCGCGCGCTCGGGGTCGATGTCGGCCTCCGCGCACGCCTGGGCGATCCGCTGCTCGGTTTCGGCGTCGTCGCTGCCAGCCTGCACGTACACCAGGCGGTCGACCAGCAACGGGTGCGGCTGGCCACCGGGCGAGCGGCACATCGTCGGCAGCGGCGCTTTGCGGCTCATCGGCGCCAGCTCCGGTGCAGGCGCGGGGCGTACGAGGCGCTGCGCCTGGCGACCTCGGCGTTGCGCAGCGCGGCGGCCGAGTGCTTGGCACGCCACCAGGCGTAGCGAGCGCACCAGGCACGCCACGCGAACCGCAGCGCACTGCGGAGTGCCTTCATGGCCGCGCTCCCGCCAGTAGGCCGCCCGGCCGCATTTCCTGCAGCATGATCTGGCGAACGTGCTCGCCGACCATCATGCCCAGCGACTGTTGCGCGGCGTTGCCGTTGCCGCTCATCGCGGACATGCCGTTGTGCTGCACCGTGACGTTGACGTTTCCGTTGAAGTTCGACTGGTGACCGGCCAGGGCTCCCGAGCGGATCGCGTCGGCGCCCTTCTTCGGCACGATCATTTCGCCCTGGTGGATCTGCGCCACCATGTCGTGCGGCACGTAGTCGGCGCCGGCGGCGAAGCTGCTGCCGATGCTTGCGAGCCACGAACCGATCCCGCTCCAGAAACCATTCGACGCAACGGTGCTGGATGACGAGGTGTAGGCGCTGGGGTTGTTGTAGACCTGCCCGCCGGTCGTGTACGCGCCGGTGCCGTTGTTCGACGACGCGAACATGCCGCCGAGCCACCCGCTGACGCCAGCTCCCATCATCTTGCCGATCTGGCCCACGCCGCCCATGCTGCGCAGCGCTGAGCCGCCGGGCGTTCCCGCGCCCATCATCCCCTGCATCAGACCCTGCGCGAGCTGCTGGCTCATGGTCTGCATCATGGTGTTGGCCAGCGACTGGAAGAACGCCTCCAACTGCTGGCGCATGGTCTTCTGGTGCTTCATCAGGCCGTCGAACAGCCCGGCGAAGGCGCTCTCGAAGCCGTTGTAGATCTTCTGCTGGAACTGGGTGAGGCCGTCGCCGTAGCGCTTGAGCCCGACGATCAGGGTGTCGATGGTCGTGGTGGACTGCCCGGCCTGCTGCTCGAGCTGCTTGACCGCCTCCGCTGCCTGCAGGATGCCCGGCGCGGCCGCGCGCTGGTCCGCCAGCGTCCGCTGCTGCGCTTGGTCGGGCGTGAGCACGCCGGCAGTCACGAGAGCCGCGTTGTACTTGGCCTTGCTCGAGAGCGCGCTTTGCAGCCCCGAGAGATTGGCCTTCGCCTGCTGCAGTTGCATCTGCAGGGCCTTCTTGCGCCCGATGGCCTGCGCCTGGGGCGCGAGAGCTCGCGTGGCCGGGTCGGTGCTCGATGCGAGTTGCGAGGCGACCTGATCCCAGTGCTGCTGCACCGCCTGCGGCGAATCGTGCTGCTGGGTTGATTGCAACTGCGCGAGCGCGCGGTCGATTGGCGCCTGCGCCGCCCGCGCCTCTGCGGCAGCCTGCTGGCTCGCACGGTGCAGATCCTGCAGGCCCCAGCCCGCGGCCAGCTCCTGCGGAGTCTGCGCGCGCTTGTGGGCAGCGCCCCCTGCCGCCACGCCGCCGAGCTGCAGCGGGTTGCCGCCGGGGATATGGGTGGCCTGCATGCGCTTGAGCAGGTCGGCGAATGCCAGCTCCTCCGGCGACGGCCCGGGCGACGTGTGGGCACCGGGCGGCATCCATCGCTTGCCGGCCGGCATCTTCGTGCCCCAGGGCGTGTAGCCATTGGCCACCAGGGCGTCGGCCTGAGCCTTCTTCGCGGCAAGCGACCTGCGCTCGCCGACATCCAGCGTGGTCGAGTGCAGCAGCAGGTACGCCGGCAGGAACACGCGCTTCACCAGGAACGACGCGATCTCGCCGAGCGTCGTGCCGGCGAAGTCCAGCGCCTCGCCCATGCGGGTGGACAAGCTCTTTGCCGCGGCGATCGCCGTGTCGCCGAAGCTGAACAGTCGCTTGGCCGCCCAGATGCCACCGTTCGTGATCAGCTTGAATGCGCTGATCACTGGCTTGTCGAAGCCCATGAACCGGCCAAATCCCTGGAAGACCATCAGCGCACTGCCTACGGCGCCCCCGAGTTCCACGAAGAAGCTGATGACCTTGTGGTTCTGGGCGAACCGTCCGAACCACGCTGCGGCCCGATTGATCTCACCGACGAACTTGGTCAGCGCTGGGATCACCGTCACTCCCAGCGCCAGCCCGAGGTTTTCGAGCTGATGGTGCAGCACGTCCATGCGGCCGGCGAAGGTCTTCTGGATCTCGGCATTGATCTGCGAGGGCGACTGAACCGATCGCATCTGCTGCGCGTCTGCATGGATCGCTGCGGCCGATGCCGGGTTGCCGAGGATCGACAGGCCCGAGCCCAGCGTCTGGCCGCCCACGCGCATCTTGCTGAGGTAGCCCGAGAGAATCGCGATTGCGTTGGCCGCCTGCTCGATGTTGTTCAGATCTTTGGTCGAGCCGGAGTGGTAGCCGAACGTCTTCCAGTTCTGCCGGGTGTAGGCCAGCATGCGCGGGATCATGATCTTCTGCACCCAGTCCGCAGTGTCGTTCTGCGCCATCGGCGCATCGAGGAGCGCCCCCGGCGCCAGCACCGCCATCGTGCTGCTCTTGCCGTAGGGCGTGATCGCCTTCGCGTCGACGAGGCCAATCTGCCGCATCAGCTCGGCGCCGGCCTTGGTGATCATGCCGCCATAGCTCATCTGCAGGATGGCGTTGAGCAGCGTGGCGCCCCTGGTGTTGCCGCCGGCGCCACCGCCGCCTGCCGACTTGAAGGTCTCCAGCAGCGCCATCTCGTTGCTGAAGGCGTGCATGCTCATGGTGGTCGTCGCGGCCCGGTTGCGTGTGCGCAGGTACGTCTCGATCGACTGCAGATTGAGCTTGCCGCCGCCGCCCACCATCGCGTTGGACAGCGCGACCATGACCGCGTGCGCCCGCTGCTTGTTGGACGCGCCGCCCATCGCGTCGACCACCCCGAAGATGTTCTGGATGCGATGCTCCAGCGAGCTTCGATCGCCGCCGATGTACTTGGCGGCCGCGGCAACCTGCAGCGCCAGCGGCATCAGTTGGGCGCGCATGTCCTGCGAGTACTTCGAGTTGCCCGGAAGCCCGGGGATGCTCGCCAGGTTCGCCTTGAGCGTGTCGTTGACGCTGTACAGCGGGTTCTCGCGTGCCTGCTGCCGTGCACGCTGCACGATTGCCTGCTGCTCGCCGGGCGGCAGGTTGCGCACCTGCAGGCGCAGCAGCGTCTGCTGATAGGTGGACGCGGCGCTGACGGTGCGCTTGAGTCCCTCCTCGATCTTCAGACCGGCCCAGATCTCGGCCATCCCACGCAGCGCCGCACTCATGCTGCTGATGTGCCCGGTCGCCTCGCGCGTCTTCACGCCCGCCATCTCGATGCGATCCGAGGCGACGCCGATCGCGCCGGCCGCCTCCCTCGCGCCGGCGGTGGCTTCGCGCATCCCCGCGCTCAATCCCGTCAGGCCGTCGACCGAGGTGCGCAGCGCTGCCTCGAACGCGCCCAGCCGCTCGCCGATGGCGCTGACGGCTTCGACCAGGCGGTTGCCGCCGGCGCTGGCCTTGTCCGACGCGGTGCCGAGAGAATCGATGCGGCGCCCCAAGATGGCGAGTTGGTCGTTCAGCGGGCGCACCGAGCGCGCCATGTTGGCCAGCAGGTCCTGGATCGACCGCAGCCCGGGGCTGGCGCCGTCCAGCAGCGTTAGGCGCATCGAAACGTTCATTTCGCTCATGGTTCAGCCCCTTTCGGCGCAGTAGGTTGCAAAGTCTTGGGACGGGACGCCGAGGCTCGTGAGCTCGGCGGCGATGATGTCGTGCCGCGCCACCATCCGGGCGAACTCGGCCTGGATGTGCGCCACGTCGCCCATGAGGTCGGCCATGCGACGCGCCTCCTTGGGCGTGGGCTCGCGCCCCTGCATCTGCTCGGCCAGCGCGACCGCTTCCGCCGTCAGGCGTCCGGCGCGCACGGCCATGGCGTTCGATTTGCGCCCGAGGCGGGCGCCCTCGCTCAGCAGCCTCGAGGCGCGCCAGGTGCGGCGCAGGCCGGTGGGCGCTTCGGGATTGGTCTGGTCAGGCTTCACGGCGCACCTCCTGCGCGGCAAGGTTGAGCTTCAAGTGCCACAGCGCGGTCAGGCGCGCGGCGAGGGCAGTGCGGCGGCGATCGTCTCGGCGGCGCCGACGCGGTGGGGTTGCGAGCTGGGCGCGGGCTTGGCGCATCTCGGTCTCGATGGCGGTGGGCGTCATGCCGTGGTCCTCTGGCTGAACTCCACAAACTGCACGCACTTGCGCCGCGGCGAATCGCAGAACTGCTGCGCACCGCGGTGCAGCCACAGCGGGATCGACCGATCCTGCACGTCGCCGTTGCGCTGCTTGGTCAGGCGCAGGCGGCCGTCCGGCTTCGATGCGTCGTAGTCGCTGGCGTCCGGGTCGTTCTTCGCGCTCCACACGCTGAGCACGTTGTCGGCGCCATCCGTGATCTTGGAGCTGCCGGCGACGTCCATCTTCCCGGGCTCGCGGCTCTCGTCAGCGCCCTTGCGGGGATGCGCCACCAGGTGGACGTGCACGCCGTGGCGCTTGGCGAAATCGGCGATCAACTGGACTGCCTTCTTCTGCGCCGAGAACGCGCCGGGCCCGTCCTCGGGCACGTCGACCATCATCAGGCTGTCGATCACGAACTGGTCGCAGCCGTACCGGCGGTTCGCGTAGGCGAACACCTCGAGTAGGCGTTCGAGCTTGGCCGAGCCAACCGTGGCCACAACCCACACACGCTCGCCCAGCCACGCGCCGATCGCGTCGATGTAGGCCGGCGTCGGGCGGTCGGTGCCGCTGGCCTGCTTGATCATCCGCTTGGCCTGCATCGCCGGCTGCATCTCGCCGCTGAAGACGCACCAGCGCGCGCCCATGTGCGCCGTCTGCAGCGCCACCTGGGACAGCGCCAGGCTCTTGCCGTGGCCGTTGATGCCCGTCCAGACCGTGAACTCGCCGCGGCGGAACCGCAGCCAGTCGTGCGTCGTCGCGCCGATGCTCAGCGGATAGCTGCCATCGTCATCGGCGCCCGGCGCCGGGTAGAACATCGCCTTGACCAACGCCGTGAAGTCGTTGATCGACTGCAGCTCGGCAGGGTCGACGGGCTTGGCTGCCTTGATCGCCTCCCAGAAGAACTCGCCGTCCTCGCCCGCCTGCAGGGCCTCGTTCGCATCCTTGTAGCCGGGGAAGGTCGCGATGCGGCACCGCTCGAAACCCAGCCGCCGCGCGACCTCCTGCGCGCCCTTGCGGCCGGCGTCGTCGGCGTCGTAGGCAATCACGATGTCGCTGAAAGATCGG
>JAJZEB010000159.1 GCA_021805805.1 Pseudomonadota bacterium
CCGCCCGCGCAAGGGCGCAGGATCGACCTGCGGGCTGTTCCAGCCCGCGTTCATGAGTAGCACCTTCAAGGAGCCCCGCGAGGACACGCGGGGCTTTTTTTCCAACGTGCCGCGGCCGTCAAGGCCGATCGTCGCCGCGATCGGCCTGCGCGGATCGCACGATCGATCTCTTACGCGGCCCGGTCGGCATCGGTGCCGTGCCACGCGTGCGCGCCCTGCGCAGCGCCTGCACCCTGCGCGAGCTCGCACCGCGGGCACGCGCTGTTGATGCTGACGTCCACATCATCGGCCGGAACCAGGTATTCGAGCTGATGCAGCGGGCACGTCGCCGTGTCCACCATCCCGGCGTTATAGGCGCGCAGTACCTGATCTTCGTGATACATGTTCAGCGGGTGCTTGCGCGAGATGCTGCCCAGCAGGTCCGATGCCACGCCGAACGCCCATGGATCCACGCCGAGCTCCTGTTGCGCGTAGGGATCCAGGTTCCTGTAGATCTGGATCAGGAGCAAAGCGTGCTGTGCGAAGATGCGCCGCTTCCATTCAAGCGCTTTCATGGCGCTCGCGCTTTCTCCCATTTTGAGTCGGCGATCACCCTGCGGGGCCTTGACGCCAACCCCCGACAGCATCAAAGCGGCTTTGGTGATGCCGCGCAGGCTGTGCAGCGCGGGTCGCTTCAATCCCTTCTCGTGCAGGTGAGCCAGGGCTCCGACGTGATCCGCATCGTCGTCGAGGCAACGTCGAATCTCGTCGCTGCGCACGCGCACCTTCCTGGCGTTCGTGGAATTGTTGGGATGCGTGCCATCGGCAGCGGCGTGTGACGCGGTGCCATGGGCACCCCGCGGCATGGCAGGTTCGCATCCGATGCCAACGATCGCCAAGGCTTGCCCCTGTCCGAGGCTGCGTGCCGCCGGCGGCAGCGCCTGCTGCAAGAGCCGCATCTGCTTCTCGTCGATCCTGATCTGGATGCGGTCCGCCAGCTGCATGAGGCTGGCTGCCGAGAGCGCGCGGATGGCTCGCGCCTCACTGAGGCTCAAGCCATAGAACAAGGTGCACAGTCGCGGATCCACGCTGGCGGCACGCTGCGCGCCCAATACAAAGCCGCGCATCAGGCTGTTCAAGCTCTCGAGTTGCGGGTCGCGCTGCGGGAACACCATCGGCAGCGGCCGCTGCGACACGTCGAACGCGATCCGCGCGACGTTATGCAATCGGAACGGACTGGTGATGGCTTCGGCCCATTGCCTCTGGACATCACACGATGCGGCCAGGAACGCCCCAATGCCGCGACTCGACCGATTCGTGAGGTGGGTGATCTCGATGCCATCGGCAGCCAGGCCCGATAGGCATTGCAGCAGCGCATGCGTCAGCTCGCGCGATTCGCGGTACAGCTCGATGTGTTGCAAGCTCCACATACCCTTGCCCCCCGTAGTAAGCGCATTCAAGGCCGATCGTCGTCGCGCTCGGCCGGCTCGTCCGCGCGCCCTTCGCGCACCGCGCGATCGATTTCCTGCGCGGCGGCGCCGACGGCGCCGGACTTGAACGCCAGCAGCCAGATCAGGATGCCCACGAACAGATTGATGCCGAGCGCACCCAGCCCGAGCAGGACCATTGCGGCGGTGCTCGGGCCGTTCATGGCCGCATCACCCGGGCCAGCAACGAGCGGGTGCGCAGCTTGGCCTCGGCCAGCCGCTGGAACCCCAGCTCGGTGTCGCGGATCCGCCGCGCGCAATCCTGCTCCTGCGCATCCGGCGGCGCGAACACGAGCCCGAAAATCGCGCGTGGGCATGCCACCGCGACGCGCAGCAGCTCGTCCGCCCTGGCCTGGCTGATCGCTGCGACCTCGTCGGGCTCGACGATGTGCCAGCGCCAGCCACAGGTGCGCGCATGCCGGCTCGCCGTGAGCAGGAACCCCAGCATCAGCCCGTATTCCAGCGCGTGGCGAGTCCAGTCATCCTTCTCGGGCGCCTGGATGGGCGCACGATTCGCCCAGCACTTGGCGCCGGCGAATGACCCGACCAGCCGCCACGGCAGGACCATGCCGGGCTCGAGCGCCACGGGCCGCGCGATCAGGTCGCGCAGCGCCGCGCGGTGTTCGACGGGGCACGTCACGCGCCCGCGCGTGACCGTGGCGAGGTCGTCGGGATCGGTGCCGGCGAGTCGCTCGAGGATCTCCAGATGCAGGCCCGCGAGGTCCGTTTCGGCGGTGTCGAGGTTCGAGACCCGCGGCTGACCGATCCAGTCGAACCCTTCCTTCAGTTGCTCGGCGCTGATGCGGTGTGTGGAGTTCATGCCTCGATCTCCTGTGTTCCAGGCGCATGGGCTTCCAGATGCGCCGCGAACGCGCTGAGCGCGCCATAGACCGCAGCATCGCCGGCCTCGAGCGGATCGAACACGATGTGGAGATCGTTCGGCCAGGTGGCCACGCGCAGAATCTCGCCGCGCGTGACCTCGGCCAGGAAGTCCGCCTCATGCCCGGTCGGCGTGCGGCACAGCCAGCACGCCGCCTGCGCGGTGTCGGACGCGCAGCGCAAGAACTCCACCAGCGCGGCGGTGCCGGGATCCGGCAGGCCGGCCTCGGGCAGCACCTCGCGCAGGCGCGCGGTGGCCTGCGGCCAGCGGCTGCGCACCTCGCCGACGGCGTGAGCGAGCCGGCCCTGCAGCCGCCACGGCAGCGGCGCGCCTGCCGCGAGCGGCGCGCGTGCGGCGAGCAGCGCGCGCAGCGCGTCGCGATGCTGCGGCGCGCAGCGCACACGGCCCTGCGTGGCCGCCTCGAGCGCGTCGGGATCGATGTCGTGCAGCGTCTCGAGGATGAAGGCATGCGTGCGCTGCACGATCGGCTGGGCGTCCTGCAGCGTGCGCTGCGCCCGCGCGATGGCCGCGCGATCGGGCGCCGCGCGAAAGAGTTTGCGAAGGGCTTGCTGGATCATCATGGGAATCTCCTGGGGGTGGGGTTTACTGCTGCGGCTTAGCCAGCCGCTCGGCGAAGTCCTCGAGCGCGTGCTGCTGCGCCGGCGTCATGTGGATGAACTCGTTCGCACTCGGCAGTACATCGGCGTCGTACAGATCCTGGTTGCCCATCTGGGCGCCGAGACCCGGCGTGCCGGTCGGATGGGCACCGGGCGTGAACGCTTGATCGACCGAGGCCTGCAGCTCGCCCGGCAACGCGGCCGCGTGATCCGGCAGCGCGATCGGCGCCAGCGGCGCCGGCCCGAACTCGGGCACGCCGTGAAAAATCCGCGCCGTTTCGTCATAGAACCCACCGCGCAGGCCCTCGGGCGAGTAGGCCGGATCGGCCGCCGCGTGCTCGTACATACCGTACGCATCGCTGGGCACGCCGCCGATGCTGCTCGGCGCGACGCTGAGCCCGCCGGCGCCAGCGACAGCGCCGGGGACGCCGGCGGTCTGCCCGGCGACATGGCCGCCGAATGCGGCACCATCGCCCAGCTGCGCGCCGGCCTGCGCGGCGGTGCCGACACCGCCGAGCGCACTCCAGCCCGGCACGGCGGCAAGGCCGCGATCCAGCGCCAGCTGCGCGCCCTCCGCATGGGCGCCGCCACTCAGCGCGGTGCCTTGCAGCGTCATCAGCCCAGCCGCCGCCGCGCGCTGATCGTCATTGGGGAACAGCCCGCCCAGTTGCGCGAAGTGCTGCTGGAACGCTTCGCCGCCGCCGTAGCTGTGCGCGGCGTCGAGAAGCGAATCCAGCGCACCGCTGTTGCCGGCCAGCGCGCTGGCCGCCTGCGGCAGCGCCACGGTCATGTTGGCGCCGACGCTGCGACTGGCGCTGGCCAGCGCGTTGTAGGTTTGCATCGTGTTGTAGAGCTCGGATTCGGTGCGCGCGATGCTGGCCGAGCTCGAAGTGCCGCCCGTGAGACTCGTCCCTTGGTCGTGGCTGAGGCTGCGATCGTTGCCGTGCGACTGCGTGAACCCCGCCGTCGGCGTTACGTCGGCTGCGCGGCTCTGCTGTTGCGCATGCTCGGCGCTGGTGCGCCAGTGCTCGGCCGCGCCGGCCTGCACGCCGCCGATGCCCACGCCGCCGGCACTGAGGTTGCCGCCGACGTGGCCGCTGATCGACTTGTCCGTGCTGACGCTGGTCGCCGTGCTGGCCGTGGTGCGCGTGCCACTGGGCGCGGCGGCAGTGAGCCCGGCCTGCGCGTGGGCGCCGTGGGTCAGCGCGTGCCGCGCGGTCCACGCCTGCAGCGTCTGCGCATTGATGGTCTTGCCGAAGTGCCCGCTGGCCTGCAGCTGCTGCGCCAGCGTGCCGGCGCGGGCCAGCGTCGCCTGCTCGCTGGTCGAGAGCAACTGTCCCGCGTTCCAGCTCAGCATGGCCGCACCCGACAACGCCAGCGCGCTGCCGCCGCTGCCGGCGTATTGCGAGCCCATCTGCACCGGTGGCGCCGTGGAGAGCACATCCGGCGCGATCGGCGTCGGGTCGAGCCGCGTCGGTGCGTTGGCCTCGGCCGCGACGCCCTGGAACGCCGCGACGCTGCCAAAGACGATCATTCCGGAAAGCCCCACGACCGCCGTCGTGAGATAGCCGCCCATGCCCACCCAATCGCTCACGGTATATTCGATCTGGTTGAGGCCGATCGCGCTGATCAGCGGCGCGTTGCCGATGGCCGGCAGCAGCGCGTTCATCTCGCGCAACACCGCCATGATCTCGAACAAATTCACGAAGCTCAGCAGCGGCATCCACAGGAACAGCCAAACCAGCAGCTGCAGATAGCGACCCGCGTAGCGGAAGCCGATCGGCCCCAGCGGGATCAGAAAGGCCAGGAACGGCGCCAGGCCATAGATAACACCTTCGAAAAAGGTCATGGTGGCGCGCAGCGTGCGCGTGAACAGCGTGCTCTGGGCCGCGAACTGCACGTTGCGCTGATTCGCGGCGGACTCGATCACGCCAGCCTCGCCGACCTGGTTGGCGTCGCGGTAGCCCTGC
>JAJZEB010000026.1 GCA_021805805.1 Pseudomonadota bacterium
GGCGGCGGTGGCGGTGGTGGTGCGGGCGGCGGTGGTGCGGGTGGTGGTGGTGCGGGTGGTGGTGGTGCGGGCGGCGGTGCCGGCGCGGGCGGGCCAGGCAGTGCCGGCCCCGGCGCGCAAGGCCCGGGCCCCGCGATGAACCAGCAACAGGAGCAGACACGGACGCGTACGCGCGAGCAGACGCGCCAGCAGGACCAGACCAGGGATCAGACCAGGGATCAGACCAGGGATCAGACCAGGGATCAGACCAGGGATCAGACCAGGGATCAGACCAGGGATCAGACCAGGGATCAGACCAGGGACCGGACCCAGGATCCAACCCAGGACCAGACGCGTGATCGGACCCAGGACCAGACCCGCGACCGGATCCAGGATCCGACCCAGGATCAGACCCGCGACCGACTCCAGGATCCGACTCAGGACCAGACCCGCGACCGACTCCAGGATCCGACTCAGGACCAGACCCGCGACCGGATCCAGGACCCGACGCAGGATCAGACCCAGGACCCGACGCAGGATCAGACCCGCGACCGGATCCAGGACCCGACGCAGGACAACTAGAAGCGCGTGCGGGCCGCAAGCAAACGGCGGCCAGGCAAACGCGTCACTGGATGCTTGTCGACGGCGGGAGATCGGAATCACCGCGACCGGATGCAAGGGCTGCGCAGCAGCCGAGCCTCCTGCGCACGGCGGATCGGACCGCGCGTACCCAGGCGCGCGGGCGCGCGCCGAAAAAAAGCCGCAAGTCCTTGATCAAAAAGGAGCTTGCGGCTTTTTGCGCGCAACTGCGCACCGGTATCTGGTAGGCGGTATTGGAATCGAACCAACGACCTCTTGCATGTCAAGCAAGCGCTCTAACCATCTGAGCTAACCGCCTGGAAAACGAACATGGTAGCACGCCTTTTCAGGCGCGTGAAGCCTTGCGGACTCCTTTGACTTCGAGCAACAGCTGCAGCACCACCGGCAGCCGTTCCAGGCCGGGCAGCTCGACGGTGAAGCGCATCTGAGCGGATTCGCCGCGACTTTGCGTGCGCACGCCGATGACGTTGACCTTCTCTTTCGAAAAGACCTCGGAGATGTCGCGAAGCAGCCCCTGGCGGTCGGCGGCATCGAGCGCGATATCGACCGGATAGACGGCACCGCCGCGATCGCCCCAGGTCACCGCGATCACGCGTTCCGGGTGCTGGCGGCGCAGGTTGCGCGCATTGCTGCAATCGGCTCGATGCACCGAGATTCCGCGTCCGCGGGTGACAAAGCCCAGGATCGGGTCAGGCGGCGCCGGCTTGCAGCAGCGAGCCAGCTCGGTGAGCAATGCGTCGACCCCGACCACCAGCACGCCGCCGGGCTGGTGCGCCTTGCCGGCCTTGAGCATTCCCAGGGCCGAGTCGAGCTCGACCTGTCCGGCGTGGGGGTCGAGCTGGCCTGCGGCGGACCTGCGTGCCTGCAGCGCCTCGGCGTCGATCGACGCGCCGGTCGCGCCGCGCAGGAACAGTTCGATCTGACGCAGCGGCAGCGCGTCGCTGCCGGCACGCTCGAACAACTGCTCGGCGTTGCGCAGGCCGAGCCCGGTCGCCAATTCCTGCAGGTTCATGCCGACGCGCCCTTCGCGCTGCAGCAGCTTTTCGACCGCGGCACGTCCGGCGGCCTGGGTCTGTGCCACGGCTTGCGCGTTGAACCAGGCGCGCACCTTGGCGCGCGCCCGCGCGCTGTGGAGGAATCCCAGCTCCGGGTTGAGCCAGTCGCGCGACGGTCCGCCCTGCTTCGCGGCGACGACTTCCACCGTCTGGCCGCTGCGCAGCTGCGTGTTCAGCGGCAGCAAGGCTCCGTCGACGCGCGCGCCACGACAGCGATGGCCCAGCTCGGTGTGCAGGGCGTAGGCGAAATCCACCGGAGTCGAACCGGTTTCGAGCTCGATGATGCGCGCCTGCGGCGTCAGCACGTAGATGCGGTCGTCGAACGGAGTCGCCACCGCGCCCTGAGCGGCGAGTTCGCTGCGCAGGGCCAGCAGCTGGCGCGCGAGCGCGATCTTGGCGTCGTAGCGCGATGCCGCCGAAACGCCCTTGTAGCCGTGCACGCCGGCTTCCTTGTACGCCCAGTGCGCGGCCACGCCCTGCTCGGCATGCGCGTGCATCGCCGCGGTGCGGATCTGCACCTCGAGCGGCAACTGCCGAGGTCCTCGAACCACGGTGTGCAAGGACTGATAGCCGTTGGGCTTGGGGCGAGCAATGTAGTCGTCGTATTCGGCATCGAGCGGCATCCACAGTCCATGCACCAGGCTCAGCGCCGCATAGCACTGCTCGACGCGATCGACGATCACCCGCAGTGCGAGCAGGTCCATCACCTCGTCAAGCCGCAAGGATTTGCCTTGCATCTTGCGCCAGATGCTGTAAGCGTGCTTGCTGCGTCCGCTGATTTGCGCCTCGATGCCGTGCGCGCGCAGCGTGGCCTCGAGCTGCCGGCTGGCTTGCTCGATCAGCGCCTCCCGCTGCGCCGCGCGCTTCGCCAGCCATTCGGTGATGCGCGCCCAGGCTTTCGGTTGCGCCCAACGAAACGCCAGGTCCTCGAGCTGCCACTTGACTTGCCACAGACCGAGCCTGTTGGCCAGCGGCGCGTAGACCTGCAACGTCTCCTCGATCCACTCCGCGTCGGGCGTGCCGCCCGAGGCCGCGAAGTAGCGCAGCGACTGCAGGCGCGAGGCCAGGCGCAGAAGCACGACACGCAGATCCTGCGAAAACGCCAGCAGCAGTCTGCGCATCAGCTCGCGGTGGCCCGGCAGCGTGTCGGCTCGCCGCGCCGTTCGCAGCAGGTCGACCAGCCGGCGGTTCTCCATGGCCAGTCGTGCCAGTTCGGCGCCGAAGGCCGCAGCCAACTGGTCCTCGGGCCTGGCCAATTGGCTTGCCGCCTGGCTCAAGTACGCGCACGCGCGCGTAGGCGCATCGGCACCGATGTCGCGCAAGATCGCGCACGCGCCCTGCGCGTGCGCCAACGCCTTCTCGCCGCTGTCCAGCCGCGTGTCGTCGAGCAGCGCGGCACTGAACGCGCGCGCTTTTTCGAGCAACGCCGAATCGATCGCGCGGTCGATCGGATCCTGCGCGGCACGCACGTCGCCGCCGCTTTCCGCTGCGCCGTCGCCCGCGGGCGCAGGCTGCGCAGCGGATGCGGTCGGTGCGCCTTCGCTCATCGCGCGGGCAGGCTGCCGGCGATGAACGCCGTCACCGTGTCGACCTGGTCGGCAGCGACCAATGTCGGCGCGTGGCCGACGCCGCCGATTTCGTGCAAGACCGCACGCGGTCCGCGCGCCGCCATCGCGGCCGCGGTGGCAGCGGCCAGGATGTCCGATTCGGCACCGCGCAGCACAAGGGTCGGCGCCCGGATCGCGTCGTACAAGCCCCACAGCGCCTGTTCGCCGGACTGCGCCGCCGACGCATCGAGCGCGGCAAACGCCGAGCTGATGCGCGGATCGTAGTGCAGGCGCCAGCCGTCGCCGTCGGCGACGAACATCGGCCGGCTCAACGCCATCCATTGCTCGGCGGTGTGCTGGCCGAACCCCTGCGAAATCGACCACAGGTAGCGGGCGCCATCGTCGAGGCTGGCAAAGTGCGCAGGCTGGCCGACATAGCCGGCGATGCGCCGCAACCCGTCGGGAGCAATCGCCGGGCCGATGTCGTTGAGCACCAGCGCATCGATCGGCGACGACGCCAGTCCGGCGATTCCGATCCCGATCAGTCCTCCCATCGACGTGCCGACCCACGCGAGCCTGCATGCACGCAGCCGGGCGAGCAAGGTGACCATGTCGGCGACGTACTGCGGCAACTGGTACTGAAACGGCTGCTCCAGCCAATCCGAACGGCCGCGGCCGACCACATCGGGGCAGACCACCCGCCAGCGCGGCGCCAGTGCGCGCGCCAGCACGTCGAAATCGCGCCCCTGGCGCGACAACCCGTGCACGCAGACGACGACGTCGGGGTTGTCGGCATCACCCCATTCCCAGTAGGCCATTCGATGCAGGCCTCCGGGGTGCAGGCATTGGACGAATTCGAGGCGGGGCTCGGTGCAGGTGGACATGGCGATCGAAGACAGGCGCGCGCTGCGCAGAGCCCCGATGGTAGGCCAGGCTTCGCCCGTGCCGTGCCCGTTACACTGCTTGACCTCGCAGTCCGCATCCACCCTGCCCGTCGCGACCATGCCAAGCACGCCGATCCCGACCCCGTACGAAGACCTGCTGCGCGACGTGCTCACGCGCGGCGCGGACAAGGCCGACCGCACCGGAACCGGAACCCGGAGCCTGTTCGGAGCACAGCTTCGCTTCGATCTGTCCGCAGGCTTCCCGTTGATCACGACGAAGAAGGTCCATCTGAAAAGCATCATCGTCGAGCTGCTCTGGTTCCTGCGCGGCGACCGCAACGTCGCGTTCCTGCACGAGCACGGGGTCAGCATCTGGGACGAATGGGCCCGCGCCGATGGCGATCTCGGCCCGGTCTACGGCGTGCAATGGCGCGCCTGGCCGACTCCGGACGGCGGTCATGTCGACCAGATCGAGCGTCTGCTCGAAGGCCTGCGCGCCCATCCCGATTCGCGCCGTCATCTGGTCAGCGCGTGGAACGTGGCTGCGCTGGACGAGATGGCGCTGCCGCCGTGCCACCTGCTGTTCCAGTTCTACGTCGCCCCGGCCGCACCCGGAGGCCGCGCGCGCCTGAGCTGCCAGCTGTACCAGCGCAGCGCCGACCTGTTCCTCGGCGTGCCCTTCAACATCGCCAGCTACGCCTTGCTGACGCAGATGATCGCCGAGCAATGCGAACTCGACCTCGGCGAGTTCATCTGGACCGGCGGTGACTGCCACATCTACCACAACCACTTCGACCAGGTCGGATTGCAGCTGGCGCGCGCGCCGTTCCCGCCGCCGCGGCTGCGGCTGCGTCGGCGTCCCGATACGCTGTTCGATTACCGGCTCGACGATTTCGAGCTTCTCGACTACCTTCACCACCCGGCGATCAAGGCTCCGGTGGCGGTCTGAGCCCGACATGACCATGCCGCGCATCGCGCTGATCGCAGCGGTCGGCGCCAATGGGGTTCTCGGCCGCGACAACGCGCTGATCTGGCGCCTGCGTGGCGATCTTGCGCATTTCAAGCGCACCACCGTCGGCCACCCGGTGCTGATGGGGCGCAAGACCTGGGAATCGCTCGGCCGTGCGCTGCCCGGACGGCGCAACCTGGTGATCAGCCGCGACCCGAACTACGCCGCCGCCGGCGCCGAGGTGTGCGCCTCGCTGGACGCGGCGCTGCGTCGCTGCGCCGACGCCGACGAGGTGTTCGTCATCGGCGGCGCGCAGCTGTATCGCGCGGCGCTGCCGCGGGCGCAGCGCCTGTGGCTCACCGAGGTGCACGCCAGCGCAGAAGGCGACGCCTATTTCCCGCCCTGGGAGCGCGCGGCGTTCGTCGAACGCAGCCGGGAGCCGATCCCCGGGCTCGACGGTCAGCCGGCTTACGACATCGTGCTCTACGAGCGCGCGCGCTGACGCGCGTCAGCTGCCTGCGACAGTCATCGGCGCCAGCAGCACCGAGCCCGTATGCCGGGCCCCGCCGCGCCAGACGTCGGCGCCGACTTCCTCGATGCCAAGCAGCATCTGGCGCAGGTTTCCGGCGATGGTGATTTCATGCACCGGATACTGGATCTGACCGTGATCGACCCAGAATCCCATCGCGCCTCGCGAGTAGTCGCCGGTGACGTAGTTGACGCCATGACCGATCAGCTCGATGACGAACAGGCCGCGGTGCAGCTTGCGCAGCATCGCCGGCAGGTCGTCGTCGGCCCGGGTGCGACGGCTGCGCAAGCTCAGGTTGTGCGCACCGCCCGCGTTGCCGGTGGTCGGCATGCCGAGCTTGCGCGCCGAATACGTCGACAGGAAATACCCTTCCAGGCGACCGCCGCGGACGACGCGTCGCGCCTTGGTGCGCACGCCCTCGTCGTCGAACGGGGCGCTGCCCATGCCGTCGGGCTCGCGCGGGTCTTCATCGAGGTCGAGATGGTCGGCGAGCACCTGCTTGCCGAGCTGATCGGCCAGGAAGGACGCCTTGCGGTACAGCGTTCCGCCGCTTGCCGCGTACACCAGCGACCCGATCAGGCCGGCCGCGATCGGCGCCTCGAACAGCACTGGATACTGCCCGGTGGGGAGCTTGCGTGCGCCGAGCCGCGAAAGCGCCCGCTCGGCCGCGTAGCGCCCGATCGCGGCGGCCGGTGCCAGTCGGGCGGGGTCGCGCCGGCTGCTGTACCAGTAGTCGCGTTGCATGTCGGCGCCGCGGCCCGCGATCGGCACGCACGACAGACTGTGCCGCGTGGTCGCGTAGCCGTTGCTGAATCCGCGGCTGTTGGCGAGGACGAAATGCGATTGCTGCGCCGACACCGTGGCCCCTTCGCTGTTGCGCACCCGTCGGTCGGTGGCGAATGCCGCGGCTTCGCAGTCGCGCGCCAGTTCGATCGCCGCGGCCACGTCGATGTCCCAGGGGTGAAACAACCCCGGATCGCGCGCGCGCGACGCAAGCAGCTCGGGCTCGGGCAGCCCGGCGCAGTCGTCCTCGGCCGTGTAGCGCGCGATGTCGAACGCGGCTTGCGCCGTGCGCTGCAGCGCCTGCGGGGAGAAATCCGATGTGCTGGCATGGCCGCGACGCATGCCGCTGTACACCGTGATGTCCAGTGCCTTGTCGGTGTTGTGTTCGACCTGGTCGACGCGCGCTTTGCGCACGCTCACGCTCAGGCCCTGACCCTCGGAGATCTCGACCACCGCGTCGCTGGCGCCGGCGGCGCGCGCCGCGTCGAGCGCCTGCGCTGCGAGATCCTGGAACTGCGATTTGCTGTACGCGAATTGACCCACTTGCTTGCCGCCTGGAAGAAAAGAGTTGGGCACGCGGCGATGCGGCCGCGGACCGGGATGGCGACGATAATACCGGCGCATGGATACCCCGCACACGACACCCGACGACGACGTGCCCGCGAGCAAGAGCCAGCGCAAGCGCGACATGCTGGAGCTGCAGCAGCTCGGCGAACAGCTGGCCGGACTTTCCCCTGCCCGGCTCGACGCGCTGGATCTTCCCGCCTCACTGCGCGGCGCGCTTGGCGAGTACAACCGCATCCGCGCGCACGAGGGTCGGCGCCGCCAGGCGCAGTACATTGGTCGATTGATGCGCGGCGTCGACCCGGCTCCGCTGCGCGAGGCCTTGCTCGACGCCAGCGGAGACAGTCGCGCCGCGGTGGCCCGCCTGCACCGTCTCGAGGATCTGCGCAGCCAGCTGCTGGCGGACGATGCGGCGCTGACTGCGCTGCTGGTCGCGCACCCTGGGGTCGACGCCCAGCCATTGCGCGCCCAGCTGCGCGCGGCGCGCGCCGAACACGCTGCAGGCAAACCGCCGAAGCACTACCGGGCGTTGTTCCAGACGCTCAAGCAACTGCTGGAGAACGAAGACGATGGCAGCTCCTGACAACGGCCCGGATGCGCTGCGCGTGGGCCTGGTTTCGATCAGCGACCGCGCCAGCTCGGGGGTGTACGCCGATGCCGGCCTGCCGGCGCTTCGCGACTGGCTCGGCCGCGCGCTGCGCAATCCGCTGCACTGCATCGAGCGGCTGATTCCCGATGAACGCGACGGCATCGCCGAGACCTTGCGCGAACTGGTCGATGGCGAACGCTGCGCGCTGGTGTTGACCACGGGCGGAACAGGGCCGGCACCGCGCGACGTCACGCCTGAGGCGACACTGGACGTGGCCGAACGTGTGATGCCGGGTTTCGGCGAGGAGATGCGGCGCATCAGCCGGCACTTCGTTCCCACCGCGATCCTGTCGCGCCAGGTCGCGGTGATCCGCGGCGGTGCGCTGATCGTCAATCTTCCCGGCCAGCCGAAGGCGATCCGGGAAACGCTCGAGGGGCTTCGCGAGGCCGACGGTCGGCTGCTGGTGCAGGGCGTGTTCGCCGCGATCCCCTATTGCATCGATCTGCTCGGGGGCCCCTATCTGGAATGCAACGACGATGTCTGCGCCGCGTTCCGCCCGAAATCGGCGCAGCGCCCGCAACGCGCCTGATGCGGAATTCGCGATGATGTGGACGGGCTGAGTCAGACGCCGAGGCGCGCGCGCAATGCCCTCGGCTCGGCGACGATGAAATCGGCACCCCACTCCTGCGGCGCCACGCCGCCGCCATAGCCGTACGCGGCAGCTGCGGCAGTCATGCCTGCGGCGCGCGCGGCCTGCATGTCGCGGCCGTCGTCGCCCAGATACACGCAACCGGCCGCCGGAACCCCGAGCAGATCGGCCGCGTGCAGCAGCGGATCGGGCGCCGGCTTCGGCCGCGGCGTGGTGTCGCCGCAGACCACGCAGCCTGGCGCGGGTCGAAGTTCCAGCGCTTGCAGCAGCGGCATCGTCAACGCGCCGACCTTGTTCGTCACGATGCCCCATGGGACTGCGCGTTGCTGCAAGGTGTCGATCAACTCCTGGATTCCATCGTACAGCCGGGTTCGCACGCAAATCGCCGCTGCGTAGTTGGCGATGAATTCGTCGCGCATCGCGGCGTAGTCGCCATCGTCCGGGGTGAGCCCGAATCCGCACTGCAACAGCCCGCGCGCGCCATGCGAAGCCATCGGTCGCAACTGCGCAAGATCCATTTCAGGCAGCGCGCGCGCGCTTCGCATGCGATTGAGCGCTGCGGCCAGATCGGGTGCCGTGTCGGCGAAGGTGCCGTCGAGGTCGAACAGCACCGCTGCATAGCGGTTCATGTCGGGCGCCGGCAAGCGAGGAAGTAGTTGACGTCGACGCTGGCTCCCAGCCGCATCGAGCGGTCCAGCGGATTGACGTGCAATCCCCGGAACGCAAACGGATCGAGCCCTCCGGAACGCGCCCAACGCGCGAGCTCGGCTGGGCGGATGAATTTCGCGTAGGCGTGGGTACCCTTCGGCACGATCCGCGCAAGATATTCGGCACCGACGATGGCCAGCGCGAACGCCTTCGCATTGCGGTTGATGGTCGAGAAGAACACCCAGCCCCCGGGGCGCACCAGCGCCGCTGCGGCGTGCACGACCGATTCCGGATGCGGAACGTGCTCGAGCATTTCCATGCAACAAACAAGGTCGAAGCTTGCTGGCTCGGCCGCAGCCAGACTCTCGGCCGAACTCAGCCGGTACGCGATGTTCAGCCCGGATTGCAGCGCGTGCAGCGACGCGACTTTCAGCGCGCGCTCGGCGAGGTCGATTCCGGTGACTTCGGCACCGCGCGCGGCCAGCGCTTCGGCCAGGATCCCGCCGCCACAGCCGATGTCGAGCACCCGGCGCCCGGCCACTGCAGCCAGGCTCTCGATCCACTGCACGCGCAGCGGGTTGAGCTGGTGCAAGGTCGCGAACGCGCCGTCGACATCCCACCATCCGTGCGCCGCGTCGGCGAACTTCTTCAACTCAGCAGCTTCGACGTTCATGGCTTCCAGTATGCCAGAAGAGACCTGCGCGGCTGGCCCGCGCGGCGAGCCAGGCAGGCCCGGCTCCAGAGCCGCGGGGCACGTGGCCGCCGCGCGCCGCGACTGCGCAACGAAAAAGCCCCGGCTCTGCCGGGGCCCTGACGCAGCTCGAGGCCGCTTTACTTCATCACCATGTGCGAGCCGACGATCTCGACCACCGCGCGGCGGTTCGGCGCCTGGCATGCAACGCGCTGCTTGAAGGTACCGTGGCAGCTGCTCGGACTGACGCGGAAGTCGGACTTGCCCTTGCCTTCCAGATAGATCTTGTCGGCCGGGATACCTTGGTCGACCAGGTAGGCCTTGACCGCCTGGGCACGGCGCAGCGACAGCTTCTTGTTGTACGCGACGCTGCCGAAGCTGTCGGTGTAGCCGGTCGAAATCACGGTCTCGAGGTTGACTTCCTTGATCTTCTGCGCAAGTTGGTCGAGCGCCTGCTTGCCGGCCGGCTTCAGGATCGCCTTGTCGAAATCGAAGAACGCGTCGGCCGAATAGGTCACCTTCTCGCTGACCGGCATCGGGGCGGGCATCGGCGCGGGCGCCGGAGGTGCGGCAGCGGGGGCCGGCGCCGGGGCCGGTGCCGGAGCAGCCTTGGCCACGATCGCACCGTCGCATCCGGCCGCGGCGGTCGCCGGAGTCCACTCGTTGTCGCGCCAGCATTGGCTGTTGTCGCCGTTCCTCCAAACCAGGCCGAACGGATCCTTCCAGTTGTCGATATTGGCGGCGTGGGCCATGCCGATGGCGCTCGCCGCGACCGCGGCGACGGCAACCAGCTTGGCAATCCGATTGGTCTTGTTCATCGTTCTTTCCTCTCAGAGACGTTTTTGGTGGCACACATGCATGAGGGCTCGCGCCGCGATCCTGTGCACAATGGATCATAGGCGCTGTCGAGACCGACGCGGCGGGCTGCCGCTGCGCATTGCACGGGTCGTCTCAATTCTGCCACAGGGTGCCGTTTTCCGGCCATCACCCTTCACCCACTCAGGCAAGGGGTTTGCACGCGCGGCATCAGGGTTTTTGCCCGGAGGCGCGCTGCTACCATAGAAAACTTGATTTTTGACGGCGCCCCGGGCTTCTTCGGCCACAGCGCACCGACCCGCATGTCCGCTTACGCCAAAGAAACCCTCCCCGTCAGTCTGGAAGACGAAATGCGTCGCTCCTACCTCGATTACGCGATGAGCGTGATCGTGGGTCGGGCGCTGCCCGATGTGCGCGACGGACTCAAGCCCGTGCACCGGCGCGTTCTGTTTGCCATGCACGAACTCAGCAACGCCTGGAACCGGCCTTACAAGAAATCGGCGCGCATCGTCGGCGACGTGATCGGTAAATACCATCCGCACGGCGACCAGTCGGTCTACGACACCATTGTTCGCATGGCGCAGGATTTTTCGCTGCGTTACATGCTGGTCGACGGTCAGGGCAACTTCGGGTCGGTCGACGGCGACAACGCCGCCGCGATGCGCTACACGGAAATCCGGCTGGCGAAGATCACCCATGAGATGCTCGCCGATATTGACAAGGAAACGGTCAATTTCGGTCCCAATTACGACGGCTCCGAGCACGAGCCGCTGGTGCTGCCCGCGCGCATTCCGAACCTGCTGCTCAACGGCTCGGCCGGAATCGCGGTCGGCATGGCGACCAACATCCCGCCGCACAACCTGGGCGAACTGGTCGACGGCTGCCAGCACCTGCTGCGGCACCCGGACGCCGACGTCGAGACGCTGATGCAGTTCATCCCGGCGCCCGACTTCCCGACTGCAGGAATCATCTACGGCCTGTCGGGCGTGCGCGAGGCGTACCGCACCGGTCGCGGCCGGGTGGTGATGCGCGCGCGCTGCCATTTCGAGGACATCGACCGCGGCCAGCGCCAGGCGATCATCGTCGACGAGCTGCCGTACCAGGTCAACAAGCGCACCCTGCTCGAGCGTATCGCCGAGCTCGTGCGCGAAAAGAAGATCGAAGGCATCAGCCATATCCAGGACGAGTCGGACAAGTCCGGCATGCGCGTGGTCATCGAACTGCGCCGCGGCGAACTGGCCGAGGTCGTGCTGAACAAGCTGTACAAGCAGACTCAGCTGCAGGACACCTTCGGCGTCAACATGGTCTGCCTGGTCGACGGCCAGCCGCGGCTGCTCGACCTGCGCCAGATGCTGCAGGCCTTCCTGCAGCATCGCCGCGAGGTGGTGACCCGCCGCAGCGTCTACGAGCTGCGCCGTGCGCGCGAGCGCGGCCACGTGCTCGAGGGACTCGCCGTGGCGCTGGCCAACCTGGACCGCATGATCGAACTGATCAAGGCCGCGCCGACGCCGCCGATCGCCAAGGAAGGGCTGCTGGCCGAGGTCTGGGCGCCCGGCGAGGCGCGCGCGATGCTGGCGCGCGTCGAAGGCCGCGCCGAGGATTTCCAGCCCGAAGACCTCGATGCGCGATTCGGCCTGAAGCCCGACGGCTACCGGCTGTCGGAGACCCAGGCGCAGGAAATCCTGCAAATGCGGCTGCAGCGCCTCACCGGCCTTGAACAGGACAAGATCGTCCAGGAATACAAGGAGGTCATGGCGCAGATCGCCGACCTGCTCGACATCCTGTCCCGCCCCGAGCGCATCACCCAGATCATCGCCGACGAACTCGCCGCGGTGAAAGCCGAGTTCAACGATGCGCGCCGCTCGACCATCGAGGCCAACGCCACCGAACTCGACGTCGAGGACTTGATCGCGCCCCAGGACATGGTGGTGACCATCTCGCACGTCGGCTACGTCAAGAGCCAGCCGGCGCTCGAATACCGCGCCCAGCGTCGCGGCGGGCGCGGCAAGCTGGCCTCCGGGACCAAGGAGGACGACTGGATCGACCAGCTGTTCGTCGCCAACACCCACGACATGCTGCTGTGCTTTTCCAACCGCGGCCGCGTGTACTGGATGAAGGTCTACGAGGCGCCGCAAGGCGGCCGCGGCTCGCGCGGGCGGCCGCTGGTCAACCTGTTCCCGCTGGCCGAGGCGGAGAAGATCACCGCGGTGCTTCCGGTCAAGTCCTTCGACGACGACCACTTCGTGTTCATGGCCACTGCCCGCGGCACCGTGAAGAAGACTCCGCTGAGCGCTTTCGCGAACCGGCGCAGCGCCGGCATCATCGCCTGCGCGCTCGACGACGACGATTACCTGATCGGCGCTGCGATCACCGACGGACGTCACGACGTGATGCTGTTCTCCGATGCCGGAAAGGCGGTGCGCTTCGACGAGGACGACGTGCGACCGATGGGCCGCGAGGCGCGCGGCGTGCGCGGCATGAACCTGGACGACGGGCAGAACGTGATCGCGCTGCTGGTCGCCGAGGACGAGACGCAAAGCGTGCTGACCGCCACCGTGCACGGATTCGGCAAGCGCACGCCGATCACCGAGTACACCCGGCACGCGCGTGGCACCAAGGGCATGATCGCGATCCAGACCAGCGAACGCAACGGCCGTGTGGTCGCCGCGTGCCTGGTGCGCGCGGCCGACGAGATCATGCTGATCACCGACACCGGCGTGCTGGTGCGCACCCGCGTGGGCGAGATCCGCGAACTCGGTCGCGCCACCCAGGGCGTGACCCTGATCGCGCTCGACGAAGGCGCCGAGCTGATCGGCGTGCAGCGCGTGGCCGAATCGGACGCAGCGGTCGACGAGGCCGGTGGCGGCGACGAGGCGGCTGGAGACGCCGATGCCTGAGACGCGCCCGTACAACTTCTCCGCCGGCCCGGCGGCGATCCCCGACGAAGTGCTGCGGCAGGCTGCCGACGAAATGCTCGACTGGCACGGCAGCGGAATCGGGGTGATGGAAATGAGCCATCGCGGAAGCCATTTCGGCTCGATCATCAGCCAGGCCGAATCCGATCTGCGCGAACTGTGGGCGGTGCCGAGCGACTACGCGGTGCTGTTCATGCAGGGCGGCGCGCTGGCGCACAACGCACTGGTGCCGCTGAACCTGTCGCGCGGCGCCAAGGCCGATTACGTGCTGACCGGATCGTGGTCGCGCAAGAGCCGCAACGAGGCCGCGCGCTATTGCGACGTGCAGGTGGCGGCGGACAACGCGGATGCCCCCGGATCGATCCCGCCGCGCGCGGCATGGCGCTTGCGCGACGACGCGCAGTACCTGCACTACTGCGTCAACGAGACGATCGACGGTGTCGAGTTCGCCGCGCCTCCGGCCGACGTCGGCGTGCCGCTGGTCGCCGACGTGTCGTCGATGGTGCTGTCGCGTCCGTTCGAGGTCGCTGCGCACGGTTGCCTGTACGCCGGCGCGCAGAAGAACGTCGGCCCTGCCGGGCTGACCCTGGTCATCGTGCGTCGCGACCTGCTCGGCCATGCGTTGCCTGCCTGCCCGAGCGCGCTCGACTACAGCGTGGTGGCGGCCAACGGCTCGATGTTCAACACGCCGCCGACCTACGCGATCTACATCGCCGGGCTGGTGTTCCAGTGGCTCAAGCGCCAGCGCGAGGGCGCGCTCGGCGGCATCGAGGCGGTCGCCGCACGCAACGCGGCCAAGGCGGCGCTGCTGTACGACTGCATCGACACCTCGGCGCTGTACGTCAACCGCGTCGACGCTGCGTGCCGCTCGCGGATGAACGTGCCGTTCCATCTGCGCGACGAGAACTTGAACGCCGCATTTCTTGACGGCGCGCAAAGCCGCGGCCTGTTGCAGCTCAAGGGACACAAATCGGTCGGCGGCATGCGCGCGAGCATCTACAACGCGATGCCTCTGGCCGGGGTGCGGGCGCTGGTCGACTATATGCGCGCGTTCGAGCGCGATCCTGTCGGCGCGCAGCGCGCGGAGTGCGCGTCGTGAGCGGCGACGACATCCAGGGACTGCGCGACCAGATCGACGCCGTCGACCGCGAGCTGCTCGCGCTGCTGAACCGGCGCGCGCAGCTCGCGCAGCGCATCGGCGAACACAAGCACAGGCTGCAGCTTCCGGTGTTCCGACCCGAACGCGAGCGCGAAGTCATCGACAAGGTGCGCCGCGCCAACTCCGGGCCGCTGCGCGACGACGGCGTGGCCGCGGTCTGGCGCGAAGTCATGTCGGCGTGCCGCGCGCTGGAGGCACGCCAGCGCGTGGCCTACCTGGGGCCCGAAGGCACCTACAGCGAACTCGCCGCGCGCCGTTTCTTCGGCTCGAGCTGCGACTTCGTGCCGTGTGCCGACTTCGACGAGGTGTTCCACAGCCAGCTCGCAGGCGCGACCGATTTCGCGCTGGCCGCGATCGAGAACTCGACCGAAGGCGCGATCGCCCGCACCCTCGACCTGCTGCTGGTGCAGCCGGTTCGGGTGTGCGGCGAGATCAGCGTGCCGGTGCACCACAACCTGCTGCGGCGCGAATCCGGACTGCACGGCATCGACGTCGTGCTGGCGCATCCGCAGGCCTTGTCGCAATGCCGTCAGTGGCTCGACGCTCACCTGCCAGGAGTCGAGCGACGCGCGGTGGCGAGCAACGCCGAAGGCGCTCGCCTGGCCGCCGAGGAGCCGCGGCTGGCGGCGATCGCCGGCGAACACGCCGCAGCGCTGTACGCGCTGCAGGTCGTCGCCGGGCACATCCAGGACCAGGCGCAGAACCGCACCCGCTTCATCGTGCTCGGCACGCAGCAGCCGCAGGCCACCGGAGACGACCGCACCAGCCTGATCCTGGCCGTGCCGAACCGCGCCGGGGCCGTGTTCGAAATGCTGCGCCCGCTGGCCACTCATGGCGTGAGCATGACGCGCTTCGAATCGCGCCCCGCGCGCTCAGGCGACTGGGAGTATTACTTCTACGTCGACATCGAAGGGCACGCCGACGATCCTCCGGTGCGCGCAGCGCTCGACGCGCTGCGCGGCGGCTGCGCCTTTTTCAAGAACCTGGGCTCGTACCCGGTCTGGCGCGATTGACGCGCCGCTTCGCTCCACACCCGACACCATGAGCACGCAAACCGAAACGCAGCAGCAATGGGGAACCGACTACGTGCGCACCATCGCGCCGTACGTCGGCGGCCGGCCGATTTCCGAGGTCGCACGCGAAATCGGCGTCGACCCGGCGTCGATCGTCAAGCTGGCTTCGAACGAGAACCCGCTGGGCATGTCGCCGCTGGCGCGCCAGGCCGTGCTCGACGCGCTCACCGAGGCGCCGCGCTACCCCGACAACGACGCCTGGGAACTGCGCCGCGCGCTGGCCGCGCACCTGGGCGTCGATGCGGACTGGATCGTGCTCGGTCACGGCTCCAGCGACATCCTGGAAATGGCCGCGCGCGCGCTGCTCGCCGAAGGCGACTCGTGCGTCTATTCCCAGTACGGTTTCCTGGTCTACGCGCTTGCCGTGCAGCAGGCCGGCGCGCGCCACATCGTCGTTCCGGCGCGCGATTTCGGCCACGACCTGCCTGCGATGCTGGCAGCCATCGAGCCGCGCACGCGGCTGGTCTACGTGGCCAACCCGAACAACCCGACCGGAACCCTGCTGCAGCCGAAGGCAGTGGCCGAGTTCGTCGCGCAGGTGCCGCGCGATGTCGTCGTGCTGCTCGACGAGGCCTACGTCGAATACCTGGAACCGAACGAGCGCACCGACAGCATCGGGCTGCTGCGCGCGCACCCGAACCTGATCGTTTCGCGCACATTCTCGAAAGCCTACGGTCTGGCCGGACTGCGCGTGGGCTACGCCGCGGCGCAACCGCCGCTGGCGGGCCTGCTCAACCGCGTGCGCTCGGCGTTCAACACCAGCACCGTGGCGCAGGCCGCCGCACTGGCCGCGCTGCGCGACACGGCGTTCCTGCAGCGCACCGTCGAGATCAACCGCGCCGGCATGCACCAGCTCGCGGCCGGGTTCGATGCGCTGGCGCTGGAGTACGTGCCGTCGCACGGCAATTTCGTGCTGGTTCGCGTCGGCGACGATGAGCAGGCCGGTGCCCGCGTCGCCGCTGCGTTGCTGCAGCAGGGCGTGATCGCGCGCCCGGTGGCCAACTACGGGCTGGGCCCATGGCTGCGCATTTCGGTCGGCAGCGAAGGCGAGAACGCCCGCTGCCTGGACGCCTTGCGCGCCGCGCGCAGCTGAGCGCGTCGATGCACGGTTCGTTCGATACGGGTGCGCCGCGCGTGTACCAGCGCGTCGCAGTGCTCGGCGTGGGCCTGCTCGGCGGCTCGTTCGCGCTCGCGGCCAAGCGGCGTGGCCTGGCGCGCGAAGTCGTCGGCTACGCCAAGTCGCCGTCGACGCTGAGCGCCGCGCTGGCTGCCGGAGTCATCGACCAGGGCGCGGACTCGGCCTTGCGCGCGGTCACCGGAGCCGATCTGGTGGTGCTCGCCGTCCCGGTGGCGTCGACCGCGGCGCTGCTCAAGCAGATCGTGCTGGGCCTGTCCCCGGGCTGCCTGCTGCTCGACGTGGGCAGCACCAAGACCGACGTGGCGCTGGCCGCGCAGCAGGCGCTGGGCACGCGCGCCGCCCAGTTCGTTCCGTGCCATCCGATCGCCGGCGGCGAGCTCAGCGGCGTGCAGCACGCGCGCGCGACCCTGTTCGACGACTGCAGGGTCGTCGTCACGCCGCTGGACGAGAACCCGCCGCAGCGCATCGACGCCGCCTGCGCGCTGTGGGAAGGGCTGGGCGCACACGTCGCGCGCATGACCCCGGCCGAGCACGACGCGGCCTTCGCCGCGGTCAGCCACCTGCCCCATCTGCTTGCCTTCGCCTACGTGCAGGCGCTGACGCGGCAGCCCAAGGGCGGTGGCTACCTGCAGCTGGCCGGCCCAGGTTTTCGCGATTTCACCCGCATCGCGGCCAGCGATGCGGTGATGTGGCGCGACGTTTTCCACGCCAACAGCTCCGAAGTGCTGCAGCAGTTGCAGCTGTTCAAGCAGGCGCTGGCCGCGTTCGAGGCCCAGCTGCGCCAGGGCAACTGGACCCTGCTCGAAACCCTGATCCGCGACGCCAGCGCTTCGCGCCAGGCCTGGTCCACACCGTCCGCTGCCGATGACATCGCCTGACCACCTCGATCTGCCGCCGCTGCTGGGCGCTGCCGGGCGCGTGCGCCTGCCCGGTTCGAAGAGCATTTCCAACCGCCTGCTGCTGCTGGCCGCGCTGGCGGACGGCAGCACCCGCATCGACGGCCTGCTCGATTCCGACGACACCCGCGTGATGCTCGACGCGCTGCGAACGCTGGGTGTGGCGCTGGAGCGCGGCGACGACGGCAGCTGCACGGTGCACGGCTGCGGCGGACTGCTGCCGGTGCGCAGCGCCGATCTGTTCCTGGGCAACGCCGGTACCGCGCTGCGCCCGCTGACCGCCGCGCTGGCGCTGGCCGGCGGCGACTGGCGCGTGCGCGGCGTGGCGCGCATGCACGAACGCCCGATCGGCGACCTGGTCGACGCGTTGCGCGGGATCGGCTGTGCGATCGACTATCTGGGCAATCCGGGCTATCCGCCGCTGGCCATCGGCCATGGCGCACCGCGCCTGGACGCGCCGCTTCGCGTGCGCGGCGACGTCTCCAGCCAGTTCCTCAGCGCGCTGCTGCTCGCGCTGCCGCTGTTGCGCTGCGCGCACGACGTGGCCATCGAAGTCGTCGGCGAGCTGATTTCGCGCCCCTACGTCGACCTCACCCTGCGCCTGCTGGCGCGCTTCGGCGTCGACGTCCGAGTCGAAGGCTGGAAACGCTTCATCGTCCCGGCGGGAAGCCGCTACCGCAGCCCCGGGCGCATCGCGGTCGAAGGCGACGCATCGTCGGCGTCGTATTTTCTCGCCGCCGGAGTGCTTGGCGGCGGGCACGGCGCCGCGGTGCGGGTCGAAGGCGTCGACGCGCAAAGCATCCAGGGCGACGTCGCGTTCGCCCGTGTCCTTCAGCAGCTCGGCGCCGACATCGGCTGGGGCGAAGGCTGGATCGAAGCCCGCGGCCTGCGCCCCGGCGTGCGCGCGTTGGCCGGAGGCGATCTCGATTGCGTGGCGATCCCGGATGCCGCAATGACGCTGGCGGTCACGGCGCTGTTCGCCGCCGCGCCGACGCGGCTGCTGGGGATCGGCAGCTGGCGGGTCAAGGAAACCGACCGCATCGCCGCCATGGCCACCGAGCTGCGCAAGCTCGGTGCCTTGGTCGATTGCGGCGACGACTGGATGCGGGTACAGCCGCTGGCCGACCGCGACTGGCGCAGCGCGTCGATCGCGACCTACGACGACCACCGCATGGCGATGTGCTTTTCGCTCGCCAGCTTCGGTCCTGCCGATATCCGGATCGAGGACCCCGGCTGCGTGGCGAAGACCTTTCCCGGCTATTTCGATGCCTTCGCGCGGATCGCCAAACCGGTTCCGGTGATCGCCATCGACGGGCCCACCGCTTCGGGCAAGGGTACCGTGGCTGCACACGTGGCTTCGGCGCTGGGCTTCGGCTACCTCGACTCGGGCGTGCTGTACCGCGTCTGCGCGCTGCAGGCCCTGCGCCGCGGGGTCGCCCTGGACAATGCCGAAGCACTGGCCGCGCTTGCCGCCGACCTGCCGGTGCGCTGCGCTGGTGCCGGCGTCTGGCTCGGCGACGAGGACGTGGCGCTGGCCATTCGCGGTGAAGCGGTCGGCCAGGCAGCTTCGCGCGTCGCCGTGCTGCCGTCGGTGCGCTCGGCGCTGCTGGCGCGCCAGCGCAGCCTGCGGCGGGCTCCGGGCCTGGTCGCCGACGGGCGCGACATGGGCACTGTGGTGTTCCCCGACGCGCAGTTGAAGGTGTTTCTCGGCGCCAGCGTCTCGGCACGCGCCGAACGGCGCTATAAACAATTGATTTCCCAAGGAATTTCGATTACACTTGACGATGTCCGGCAGGACCTCGAGCAACGCGACGCGCGCGACAGCAATCGCACCGTCGCTGCGCTGCGTCCGGCCGTCGACGCGTTGCAACTGGACAACTCGGAGCTCGATGTCGAACAGACCGTGCGCCAGGTGTTGCAGTGGTGGGGGCGGCAAGCCCTCGGGTGACGCTGTTTCAGATCGCCCCGCGCAGCCTGCGCGGGTTTTCGCAACCAACCCCGCGAATGCGTTCGCGGACCGGAAATCCTTCCATGTCAGTCAACCCCAGCGCCGGCACCGCCGGTGAATCGTTCGCCGCTCTGTTCGAGGAATCGCTGAAGACGCGCGACATGCGCACCGGCGAAGTGATCACCGCCGAAGTGGTCGGCGTCGACCCCAATTTCGTCATTGTCAACGCCGGGCTGAAGTCCGACGCGTACATTCCGATCGACGAATTCAAGAACGACCACGGCGAAGTCGAAGTCCAGGTCGGAGATTTCGTCTCGGTGGCCATCGATGCCCTCGAGAACGGCTACGGCGACACCATGCTGTCGCGCGACAAGGCCAAGCGTCTGGCGTCGTGGATGTCGCTCGAGAAGGCGCTCGAATCCGGCGAGTTCGTGACCGGCACCGCGACCGGCAAGGTCAAGGGCGGCCTGACCGTGATGATCAACGGCATCCGCGCGTTCCTTCCCGGCTCGCTGCTCGACACCCGCCCGGTCAAGGACACGACGCCGTTCGAAGGCAAGACCCTGGAATTCAAGGTCATCAAGCTCGACCGCAAGCGCAACAACGTGGTGCTGTCGCGCCGCGCGGTGGTCGAGGCCAGCCAGGGCGAGGAACGCGCCAAGCTGCTCGAGACGCTGAAGGAAGGCATGATCGTGCACGGCGTGGTCAAGAACATCACCGACTACGGTGCGTTCGTCGACCTCGGCGGAATCGACGGCCTGCTGCACATCACCGATCTGGCGTGGCGTCGCGTGCGTCACCCCAGCGAAGTCGTCACCCCGGGCCAGGAGCTCGACGCCAAGGTGCTGAAGTACGACGCCGAGAAGAACCGCGTCTCGCTGGGTCTGAAGCAGATGGGCGACGATCCGTGGGTCGGCGTGTCGCGCCGCTATCCGTCGGGCACCCGTCTGTTCGGCAAGGTCACCAACCTGACCGACTACGGCGCGTTCGTCGAGATCGAGCCTGGAATCGAAGGCCTGGTCCACGTGTCCGAAATGGACTGGACGAACAAGAACGTCGCACCGAGCAAGGTCGTTCAACTGGGCGACGAAGTCGAAGTGCAGGTGCTCGAGATCGACGAAGACCGTCGCCGCATCAGTCTGGGCATGAAGCAGTGCCGGCCGAATCCGTGGGACGAGTTCGCCGCCAACCACAACCGTGGCGACCGCGTCAGCGGTCCGGTCAAGTCGATCACCGACTTCGGCGTGTTCATCGGCCTGCCCGGCGGCATCGACGGTCTGGTGCACATGTCGGACCTGTCGTGGAACGAGCCCGGCGAAGCCGCGGTGCGCAACTACCGCAAGGGCCAGGACGTCGAAGCCGTGGTGCTGGGAATCGACATCGAGCGCGAGCGCATTTCGCTGGGCATCAAGCAGCTCGAAGGCGATCCGTTCATGAACTTCGCCGCGATCAACGACAAGGGCAAGGTCGTCAGCGGAACGGTCAAGAGCGTCGATGCGAAGGGCGCCGTGATCGACCTGGGCCAGGACGTCGAAGGCTATCTGCGTGCGTCGGAAATCTCGCGCGATCGCGTCGAGGATGCGCGCAACATGCTGAAGGACGGCGACGAGGTCACCGCGCTGGTGATCAACATCGACCGCAAGAACCGCAGCATCCAGCTTTCGGTCAAGGCCAAGGACAACGTCGACCAGCAGGAAGCGCTGAGCCGCCTGGCCAGCGAGCAGCGTGAAGCAACCGGCACCACCAATCTCGGTGCCCTGCTGCGCGCCAAGCTCGACAACCAGAGCCAGGAGTAAGCCCCCGCCTGCGGCGCGCGCCTCGGTGCGCGCCGCAGGCCCCGATTACCGTAGGACTCCGCTTCGATGACCCGCTCCGACCTGGTCGACCAACTCGCCGAACGCTTTCCCCAGCTCGCGCATCGTGACGCGGAGCTCGCGGTCAAGACCATCCTCGACGCCTTGTCCGAGGCGCTCGAGAACAGCCATCGGGTCGAGATCCGCGGCTTCGGCAGTTTCTCGGTCAGCCACCGCCCGGCGCGCATCGGCCGCAACCCGCGCTCCGGTGCGCAAGTCGTGGTGCCGGAGAAGCGCATGCCGCATTTCAAGCCCGGCAAGTCGCTGCGCGAGCTCGTCGACCGTCGCGGCGACAACGCCTGAGGGCCGGCGATGCGCGCGCTGGCCTGGTTTGTCCGTCTGATCCTGTTCCTGCTTCTGTTCGGCCTGGCGCTGAACAATCTGGAACCGACTGAACTGCACCTTCTGTTCGGCGTCCATTGGCGAGCGCCGCTGTTCGTACTGCTGCTCGCAGCTTTCACGCTGGGCGTTCTGCTCGGCGCCTTGGCCATGCTTCCGGTCTGGTTGCGCGCGCGCCGCGCGGCAGCCACCGCCGCGCCCAAGCCGGGCGCAAGCCCGGCGCCGGCGCCGACACCCACGCCGCCCGAAGCGCCGCAACCGCCAACGATCATCGACGGCAGCCCCGATGGAGTTTGAGCTGTGGTGGCTTCTGGCGCTGCCGCTGGCTTTCGGACTGGGCTGGCTGGCGTCGCGTCTGGACCTGCGTCAATGGCGGCGTGAAGGAAGCGTGCGCCGCGATGCGGCGCTGTCGTACTTCCGCGGCCTGAATTTCCTGCTCAGCGAGCAGCAGGACCAGGCGATCGACGCGTTCATCGAAGCAGTGACCGCGGACCCCAACACCGTCGACCTGCACTTCGCGCTGGGCAATCTTTTTCGCCGCCGAGGCGAATACGAACGCGCCGTGCGCGTGCACCAGAATCTGCTCGAGCGCGCCGACCTGCCCGCTCCCGAGCGCCAGCGCGCGCAGATCGCGCTGGCGCAGGATTTCCTCAAGGCCGGACTGCTCGATCGCGCCGAGGCAGCGTATGACGTGCTGCGCGCAACAAGCTACCGCTCCGAGGCCCTGGCCGCGCTGCTGCAGATCCACGAACGCACCCGCGAATGGGAGCGCGCGATCGACACCGCGCATGAACTCGAGCGCATCGGGGCCGGCAGTTACGCGCGCCAGTTGGCCCACTACTGGTGCGAGCTTGCGCTGCGTGCGCGCCAGCGCGGCGACCTCGACGCGGCGCTGCACGCGCTCGACCAGGCAGTCGCCGTCGACCCGCGCGCAGTGCGCCCGTGGCAGCTGCGCGCCGCGCTCGCGCAGCAGCAGGGCCACGAACCCGAAGCGATCGCGCACCTGCGCCAGATCGCCCAGCTCAGACCCGAGTTCCTCGCCCTCGTCGCGGTCGACATGGCACGGCTGTTCCAGGCGGCAGGCCAGCAGGCCAGCGGCCGCGACTGGCTGCTGGCGCAATTGCAGGACAACCCGGCGATCGACCTGCTCGACGCAGTGCTGCTGCTCGAGCCCGACGCCGCGACGCGGCGCCACCACGCCTTGACGTATCTGCAGGCCCAACGCAGCCTGCTGGCGTCGCGCCGACTGCTCGACCAGCTCGGCGAACTGGACACGGCCGCGCAGACCGCGCTGGCACACGCGCTCGACGGCGCGCTGAAGGCACGCCAGCGCTACCGCTGCGCGGGCTGCGGCTTCGAGGCGCGCAACCATACCTGGCATTGCCCGGCGTGCCAGGGTTGGGATACGTATCCGCCCCGGCGTACCGAAGAACTGCAACTGATCTCGACATGAACTCCGCCCAGCTCGCGCGCGCCCGCGTGCTCATCGTCGGCGACGTGATGCTCGACCGCTACTGGTTCAGCGCAGTCGAGCGCATTTCGCCCGAGGCCCCGGTCCCGGTGGCGCTGGTCCAGCGCGAGCAGGATCGCCTGGGTGGGGCGGCGAACGTGGCGCTGAACGCCGCCGCGCTCGGCGCACAGGCCACCTTGCTCAGCGTCGTCGGCGCCGACGACACGGGACGGCGGCTGGCGCACCTGATCGGCGAGAGCCCGATCCGCAGTGCGCTGCGCCAGGTGCCCGGCATGCGCACGACGCTGAAGCTGCGCGTGGTCGCGCGCCAGCAGCAGCTGCTGCGCATGGACTTCGAGTCGGCCCCCGACCACGAGGTGCTGGCCGAGCTGCTCGAGCGCTTCGAAGACGAGCTCGCGCTGCACGACGTGGTGCTGTTGTCGGACTACGGCAAGGGCGGCCTGACCCACGTCGGGCGCATGGTCGAGCTGGCGCGCCAGCGCGGCAAGCTCGTGCTCGTCGACCCGAAGGGGCGTGACTACTCGCGCTATCGGGGCGCCACGCTGATCACGCCGAATCGGGCCGAGTTCGCCCTGGTCGCCGGAGACTGGAGCGACGAGGACGACCTGGAGCGCCGCGCGCAGGCGCTGCGCGCGCAACTCGAGCTCGACGCGCTGCTGGTCACGCGCGCCGAGGACGGCATGAGCCTGTTCGGCGCCGAAGGCGCCTTGCACGTGCCGGCGCAGGCCAAGGAAGTGTTCGACGTCTCCGGCGCCGGAGACACCGTGATCGCCACGCTGGCGGCGATGCTCGGCGCCGGCGCCGACCTCGCCGAAGCGGTGCGCACCGCGAACCGTGCCGCCGGCATCGTCGTGGGCAAGCTCGGCACCGCCAGCGTGACGCCTGCCGAGCTGTGGCCCGAGTCATGAAGGGGATTTCTCGATGAGCAAACGCATTGTCGTCACCGGCGCGGCCGGTTTCATCGGCAGCAACATCGTGCGCGGGCTCAACGCGCGCGGCATCACCGACATCATCGCCGTCGACAACCTGACCCAGGCCGACAAGTTCGCCAATCTGGTCGACCTGCAACTGGCCGACTACGTCGACAAGACCGCCTTCTACGACGCCTTCGCGCGCGGGCGCTACGGCCACGTCGACGCCGTCTTCCACGAAGGCGCGTGCTCCGACACCATGCAGCACGACGGCCGCTACATGATGGACAACAACTATGCTGCCAGCCGCACCCTGCTCGACGCCTGCCTGGCGCAGGGAACGCGGCTGCTGTACGCATCGAGCGCGGCGGTGTACGGCGCGTCGAGCCGTTTTCGCGAGCAACCCGACTGCGAGCGCCCGCTGAACGTCTACGGCTACTCGAAGCTGCTGTTCGATCAGGTCGTTCGTCGCCATCTGCCGCATGCGCGCAGCCAGATCGCAGGCTTTCGCTATTTCAACGTCTACGGACCCGGCGAAGCCCACAAGGGGCGCATGGCTTCGGTCGCGCTGCATCATTTCCACCAGTTCCGCAAACAGGGCTATGTCGAGCTGTTCGGCGCCTACGGCGGCTACGCGGCCGGGATGCAGCGGCGCGACTTCATCCATGTCGACGACGTCGTCGCAGTCAAGCTCTGGTTCTTCGACCACCCGTACAGCAGCGGCGTGTTCAACCTCGGCAGCGGGCGTGCGCAGCCGTTCAACGACGTCGCGCACGCGACGATCAACACCCTGCGCGCAGCCGACGGACACGGCCCGCTGAGCCTGCAGCAGCTGGTCGACGAGCGGCTGCTGCGCTACATCGACTTCCCCGCCGCGCTGGTGGGCAAATACCAGTGCCACACCGAGGCCGACCTGGGCGCGCTGCGCGCGGCCGGCTGCGAGCACGCCTTGCGCGACGTTGCCCGCGGCGTGGCCGATTACGTCGAGCAATTGCTGCTGCGCCACGCCTGAGCGCCGGCGCGCAGCGCGGCAACCGGCTCAGCCGGCGTCGAGCAGCGCCAGCAGTTGCGTCTCGTCGAGCAGTTTCAGCCCGAGTTCGCGCGCGCGCTCGAGCTTGGATCCGGCCTCGGCGCCGACGACCACGTAATCGGTCTTCTTCGACACCGACCCGGTGACCTTGCCGCCGGCCGCCTCGATGCGCGCACGCGCCTCGTCGCGGGTGAGTCGAGGCAAGGTTCCGGTGAGCACGAAGCTGCGCCCGGCCAGCGTCTGCTGCACATGCGCGACGGCCTGCTCGGGAAACGTCACGCCGGCTGCGCGCAGCTGCGCGATCACCTCGCGGTTGTGCGGCTGCGCGAAGAACAGCGCGATCGACGCGGCAACCACCGGACCGACGTCGCTGACCTGCTCGAAGGCCTGCGCATCGGCCGCGAGCAGCGCGTCGAGGCTGCCGAAATGCCGGGCCAGCTCCTTTGCGGTGGCCTCGCCGACGTGGCGAATTCCCAGCGCATAGACGAAGCGCGCCAACGTCGTGTGCTTCGATGCGTCGATCGCGGCCAGGACATTGGCCGCACTCTTGTCGCCCATGCGCTCGAGCGTCAGCAGCCCGGTCTGGTCGAGCGCGTAGATGTCGGGCAGGTGCTCGACCAGCGCGCGGTCGACGAGCTGGTCGACCAGGCGCTCGCCCAGACCCTCGATGTCCATCGCTCGCCTGCTGGCGTAATGCAGAATCGCCTGCTTGCGCTGCGCCGAGCAATACAGTCCACCGGTGCAGCGCCAGTCGGCCTCGCCCTCGGCCCGCTCGATTGCCGAGCCGCAGACCGGACAACGACCGCCGAGCCGGGCGTACAGGTCGAACGCGGCGCCGTCGCCTCGGCGGCTGCCGGGCACCACGCCGACGACTTCCGGGATCACGTCTCCGGCGCGGCGCACGATGACCAGATCGCCGACACGCACGTCCTTGCGCGCGACCTCGTCGGCGTTGTGCAGCGTCGCATTGGTCACCGTGACGCCGCCGACGAAGACCGGCTCGAGCTTGGCCACCGGGGTCAGCCGCCCGGTTCTGCCGACCTGGACGTCGATCGCAACGACGCGGGTGCTGCGCTCCTGCGCGGGGTATTTGTGCGCCATCGCCCACACCGGCTCGCGGTTGCGGAAACCGAGCTCGCGCTGCAGCGCGAGGCGATCGACCTTGTAGACCACGCCGTCGATATCGAACGCCAGCGCATCGCGCTGCGCCGCGACGCGGGCGTGGAAATCGGCCAGGAAAGCCGCGCCGGCGCCGACCGCACGCTGGGTGGACACCGGCAGGCCGAACGCAGCGAAAGCGTCGAGCATGCCGTGCTGGGTTTCGGGTTGGTCGCTCCAGCCGTCGATTTCTCCCCAGCCGTAGGCGAAGAAACGCAGCGGACGTTGGGCGGCCAGCCGCGGATCGAGCTGGCGGATGCTGCCCGCGGCGCCGTTGCGCGGATTGACCAGCGTGGCCTTGCCCTGGGCGCGCTGGCGCGCATTGAAGCGCTCGAAATCGGCGCGCAGCATGACGACCTCGCCGCGCACTTCGAGCAACGGCGGCGGAATCCCGTCAAGCCGCAACGGCACGCTGCGGATGGTGCGCACATTCGCGGTCACGTCCTCGCCGGTCTCGCCGTCGCCGCGGGTGGCGCCGCAGACCAGTGCGCCATGTTCGTAGCGCAGGCTGATCGCCAGGCCGTCGAATTTCAGCTCGGCCTGGTATTGCACCGCAGGGTCGGCTTCCTCGAGCCCCAGCCGGCTGCGAACGCGCTGGTCGAACTCCCGTGCGCCGTCGAGCGAGGCGCCGGTCTCGGTCTCCAGCGACAGCATCGGCACGCGATGGCGCACCGCGGCGAACGCGCTCAGCGGCGCTGCGCCGACGCGCTGCGTGGGCGAGTCGGCGCGCAGCAACTCCGGGTGCGCCTGCTCCAGCGCCTGCAGTTCACGATACAGCACGTCGTATTCGGCATCGGGAATCAGCGGCGCATCGAGCTGGTAATAGGCGCGGTCGTAGCGCGCGATGTCCTCGCGCAACTGCGCAACACGTGCCACCAGCGCGCGTTCAGGCATGTCGCCGCTCAACTGAAAAGCCGCTGCGCGCTTGCGCTACCGGCGTGCAGCCCGCGCGCATCCAGCGCGGCGTACAGCTGGCGCAGTTGCCCCTCGATCTGATCCAGCGCCGCGGCCGACAGCGCTGCGCCGTTGTCGTCGACCTGGCGCGCATCGAGCCCCTGCGCCAGACGCCGCGCAGCGTCGCGCATGCGCGCGAAGGGTTCCAGCGCCTGCGGTACGTGGGCGACGTCGAGCAGCAGCGTGGCGCGGCTGACCGGAACCTCGGGACTCTCGGCCAGATCGGCTTGCGCGTCGTACTGCAGTTGCACCAGCGGCAGCATCCGGGTCCCGCTGGCCGGTGCCGCTGGCGGCTGCGCACCGTCACTGCCGTCGACGAACGCCTCGACCAGAGCCAGTCGGCCGGCGCCGAGCGCGGTGCCGAAGCCGGCGGCCTGAGCCTGCTGGCGCAGGAAATCGACCCCCCACGCCACGCTCTGTGCCTGCAGATTGATCGACAGTTGTGCGTCGTTGGCCGCGGCGAAGGCATCGAGCTCGCGCGCGTGCTCGAGCACCTCGGCCATGTCGGGCAGGTCCGGCGCAGTGCCCAGCGACTCGCCCAGCGCGTGGCACTTGGTGACGAACTCGGAAAATTCGATGGCGTTGAGCGCCCCGCTGCGGCTGGCCAGCTGCACTGCGGCCTGCAGCTCGGCGTAGCGCGCTTGCGGCTGCAGAGGCTCCCACGCCTGATCGTGCGCATTGCGCCCTTCGAACAGCATCGGTTTGGTTCCGGCGCGCGCTGCGCGCGGCAAGCGCTCGATCAGCGCACTGCCCGGAACCGGCTGCTCGAACAGGAAACTGGCGATGGCGTCGATCAACGGATCGATGCGCGGCGCCGAAGCGCGCAGGCGCGGCGGCTCGGGCTCCGCAGCGGCTTGTCCGAGGTCCGGCTCGCGCCGTCCGTCGTCGTCGAGCTCCGGCGCGGCAGCCGGTTCGGCGCTGCGCCGGCGCCGGCGCAGCTGCCACGATTGCAGCACGTTGAACGCCACCACCGCGGCGATGATCAGCGCACCCGCCGCCAGCAGGGCCTGTTGCAGGGAACTCATCGCGTCTTTCGTCCTCTCAAGCGCCGCGTCTACGCGGCATTGTCGGCCATGCGCGTGGCCTGTTCCATATCGACCGCGACCAATCTCGACACACCTTGCTCCTGCATGGTGACGCCGACGAGCTGCTCGGCCATTTCCATCGCGATCTTATTGTGCGAGATGAACAGGAACTGCGTGGCATCGGACATCGTCTCGACCAGGCGCGCGAACCGTTCGGTATTGGCGTCGTCCAGCGGCGCGTCGACCTCGTCGAGAATGCAGAACGGCGCCGGGTTCAGATGAAAGATGCCGAACACCAGCGCGATCGCCACCAGTGCCTTCTCGCCCCCCGACAGCAGATGAATGGTGCTGTTGCGTTTGCCGGGCGGTTGCGCCATGACCTGCACGCCGGCGTCGAGGATTTCGTCGCCGGTCATCACCAGTCGCGCGTTGCCGCCGCCGAAAAGATCCGGGAACAGCCGCCCGAAATGGCCGTTGACCGCATCGAAGGTCTGTCGCAGTTGTTCGCGCGTTTCGGCGTCGATCTTCTGGATCGCCGCCTCAAGGGTCGAGGCGGCCTTCTCCAGGTCTGCCATCTGCGCATCGAGGAACTGCTTGCGCGTACGCGCCTGGCCGAGCTCGTCGAGCGCGGCCAGGTTGACCGCGCCGAGTGCGGCGAGGTCGCGCTGCAGGCGCTGGGCGTCGCGCGCCAGCTGCTCGGGCTGGGCGTGCTCGGGCAGGTGCGCGGCAAGCGCGTCGACGTCGACCTCGGCCTCGGCGAGCTGCGCCGCGTACTGTTGCGCCTGCAACCGAGCCTCCTGCTCGTCGAGTTGACGCGCGGTGATCGCCGCGCGCAGCGGTTCGGCGTCGCGCTCGGCACGCAGGCGTGCCTCGTCGAGCTCGCGCAGCCGTGCGGCCAGCGCGTCGTGCTCGGCGCGGCGCTGCTGCAACCGCGCTTCGGCGGCGGCCTGACCGTGCAGCGCGTCCTGCAAACCGGCCTGCGCGCCGGCATCGTCGAGCCGCAGTCGCTCGGCCTCGGCGTCGTCGATGCGCTGCGCAAGCGCGTCGAGTTGCTGACGCGCGGTCTCGCCCACCCTCGCCGCATCGGCACCGCGTTGCTGCAGGCTGCGGATCGCGTACGCGCACTCTGCTTCGCGCTGTTCCAGGCTGCGCAGCAGCGCGCGCGCGTCGCTCAGCGTCTGCTGTGCGCGCTGCGCCTCGCTGTCGAGGTCCGCCTGCGCCTGCTGCGCCTGTGCCAGCTCGGCGTCGAGCTGTTCGAAACGCGCCTCGCTTTCAGCACGCGCAGCGGCCAGCTCGTCGGCTTGCGCGCCCAGCTCGGCCAGATCGGAATCGATGCGCTCGGCGCGCGCGTCGGCTTCGCGCGCTTGCTGCTGCAATTTCAGCTGCTCGACCTGAACGCCGTGCAACTGCTGGGTCAGCGCCTGCAGCTGGCGGGTCTGCACGCCGAGCTGCTCGCGGGTGGCGCGCAACTCGGCGTCGGCGCGTGCGGCGCGCTGCGCGGCGTCGTCGACCAGGATCTGCTGCGCCTTGCGCTGGCGCTCGAGGTTTTCGATTTCCTGCGCCCGAGCCAACAGTCCGCTTTGTTCACTGTCGGCCGCATACAGGCTGACGCCATGCGCGCTGACCATGTGTCCGTCGCGCGTGACCAGGCAGCCGCCTGCGGGCAGCTGCGCGCGCCGGCGCAGCGCGTCGTCCAGCGAGTCGGCGGCGTAGACGCGTTCGAGCCAGTCCGCGAGAACAGCTTGCAGGCCCGGATCAATGTCGCGCAGCAGCGCGGCCAGCGGGCGCAGACCCGCCGGCGGCGGCGATGCCGCGCCTGCGGCCGGTGCGGCAAAGAACGCCAGCTTGGCCGGCGGCGGATCGGCCGCGAACCCCGACGTCGACTCCAGGCTGCGCACTTCCAGCGCGCCCAGGCGCTCGCGCAGCGCGGCTTCGAGCGCATGCTCCCATCCCGGCTCGACATGAATCCGGGTCCATAGACCGGCCAACTGCGCCAGGCCGTGGCGTTGCAGCCAGGGTTGCAGTCGCCCCTCGGTCATGACCTTGTCCTGCAGCGCGCGCAGCGCCTGCAAGCGCGCCGTGGTCGTGGCGAATTCGTGCGCGGCCGCTTGGGCGTGCTGCTGCGCGAGCTGCTGCGCATCCTGCAGCGCAGGCACAGCGTCGTCGAGCGCGCGCGCGCCTGCATCGGCGGCGTCGCGCTCTTCAGCGAGCAGCTCGACCCGCGCCGTCAGATCGTGCAGGCGTTGGGTGTCGGGACGCTGCAACGCGCGCCGTTCGCCTTGCGCACGCTGCAGACGCAGCTCCAGCGCCTGCGCCTGCTGTGCCAGCGCGCGTGCGCGCTCGGCCTCGCTTTGCAGGCGTTGCTGTGCCGCGGCCGCCTGCGCACGCCGCTCCGCGGTGTGCAACTGGGCATCGGCCAGCTGTGCCTCGAGCGCCGGAATCTGTTCGGACTGCTCGATCACCCGGGCCTGGGCCTCGGCGTGCTCGGATTCGGCGTGCTCGATCTGCGCCGCGGTGTGCGCGGCTTCGGCCGCCGCGGACGCTGCGCGCTGCTCCCAGTCGACGCGCTGCTGCTGCAGCTCCTGCAAGCTGCGCAGCGCGCGCGCGCGCGCTTCGACGACGAAACGGATCTCGGCCTCGATCTGGCCGACGCGTGCCTGCGCCGCGTACAGCTCGGCCTGCGCAGCGTGCAGCGCATCGGCCGCCGCGAACTGGGCCTGGCGCACCTGTTCGAGGTCGGCCTCGACCCGGCGCAGCTGCGCAGTCTGGGCCTCGAGCGCAACCACGGCCTGCGCGGCGTCGGACGCGATGCGCGCCTGGCGTTGCTGCGACTCGCGCAAGCGCAGCAGCCAAAGCCCGTGCTGGCTGGTCTGCAGCGCGTGCTGCAGCGTGCGGTACTGCTGCGCGACCGCTGCCTGCTGTTCGAGCCGCGTGAGCTGCGCGTCGAGTTCGCGGCTGATGTCTCCCGCGCGCAGCAGGTTCTCGCGCGTGTCCTTGAGCCGGTTCTCGGTCTCGCGGCGACGCTCCTTGTACTTGGACACGCCGGCCGCCTCCTCGAGCATCACGCGCAACTCTTCCGGGCGCGACTCGATGATGCGGCTGATCGTCCCCTGGCCGATGATCGCGTACGAGCGCGAGCCGAGCCCGGTCCCGAGGAAGATGTCCTGCACGTCGCGGCGGCGAACCTGCTGCGCGTTGATGTAGTAGCTCGACGTGCCGTCGCGCGTGAGCACGCGCTTGACCGCGATCTCGGCGTACTGGCCGAAGCTGCCAGCGATGGCGTGGTCGCTGTTGTCGAACACCAGCTCGACGCTGCAGCGCCCGGCCGGTTTGCGCGCCGACGAGCCGTTGAAGATGACGTCGAGCATCGACGCTCCGCGCAACTCTGAGGCCTTCGACTCGCCGAGCACCCAGCGCACCGCGTCGATGATGTTCGACTTGCCGCAGCCATTGGGACCGACGACGCCGACGCGCCGCCCCGGCAGTTGCACCGAAACCGGGTCGGCGAACGACTTGAAGCCAGCGAGTTTGATGCAGATTAATCGCACTAAATGCTTGATTTGAAAAGATAAACGAACGCATCTCGGCGTATTGCGCGATGATAGCATCGCGCCGTGGATGCTCCTTGACGCGGCGCGCGCCCGATAATCCGCAATTCCCGGCAAATCCCGCCGTTCCTGCTCCAAGCACCATGTCCACCAAGCCGAGCAAGTCGCTGCAGACTTTCCCGAATCCGACCCCAGAGCGCGACTACCACATCCACATGCAGGTGCCCGAGTTCACCTGCCTGTGCCCGCTGACCGGCCAGCCCGATTTCGCGCGCATCGTGCTCGACATCGTCCCTGACCGCAAGTGCGTCGAACTCAAGAGCCTGAAGCTGTACATGTGGAGCTTTCGCGACGAGGGCGCGTTTCACGAGAAAGTCACCAACCGGATCCTCGACGACCTGGTCGACGCGATCGCTCCGCGTTTCCTGCGCGTGCGTGCGCAGTGGAACGTTCGCGGCGGCATCTACACCAATGTCGTCGTCGAACACCGCAAGCGCGGCTGGAAGCCGGCGCCGCGCGTCGACCTGGCCGATTTCGATCGCGCCGAGCCGACCGCGCGCTGATCGCGCCACGGCTCAGGGATCGATGCGCAACAGCGCCTCGCCGGCGCTGACCAGAACGCTTGCTCCAGGCCCCGGCGCCACGCCGTACGGCGTGACCAGCGCGCCGGGCAAGGCTCCGAGCAGCAGGCGATCCTCGCGCGCGCCCTGCCCGGCCAGGGTGCGCACGCGGCCGGCGCGATCGATCCGGCGCACCTTGTGGTTGCCGCCGTCGGCGACGATGATGTCGCCGCTGACTGGTTCGATGCAGATCTGCTGCGGTTTGCGCAAGCGCGCTGCGGAACCGACGCCGTCGATGTCGCCCGGCTGCCCCGGCGCACCGGCCAGCGTCGACACCCTGCCGTCCGGTGCCAGCACGCGCAGGTCGTGGTTGAAGTATTCGCTGACGTACAGCGCACCGTCGCCTGCCACCGCCAGCCCCACCGGGGTATTGAACAGCGCCTGCGCCGCCCTGCCATCGCGGTGATCGGCAACCCCCGGGGTGCCGGCGACGGTGCGCACCCGACCTGCGCGATCGATGGCGCGCAGCGTGTTGTTGTAGGCGTCGGCGACCCACAGCTCGTCGCCGAGCAGCGCGACGCCGATCGGATGGTTGAACTGCGCGCGAACGCCGATTCCGTCGGCGAACCCGGGCTCACCGGCGCGCCCGGCCAGGGTGCGCACGACACCGTCGCGCAGCTCCCGGATGGTGTTGGCGAACGCATCGGCGATGTAGACGACACCGTCGGGGCCGACCGCGACCGCATCCGGCCCGACGAAACGGGCCTGAGCGGCGGGGCCGTCGACGCTGCGCCGCTGCTCGGCGGCCCCGGCCACGGTGTGCACGACACCGTCCGCACCGATGCGCCGGATCAGTGCATTCGCGGCGTCGGCGACGACGATCGCGCCGTCGCGCGGATCACGC
>JAJZEB010000160.1 GCA_021805805.1 Pseudomonadota bacterium
TCGAACGGGCGCCAAATCGGGCGGCTTGCGGTGTCGTCACGGCGAAATCAGGTCAGAGAGACGGTAATTCGAGGCGCCCCTTCGTCGTTCCATCGCGGCAGCGATCAGCCGATTTTGGGCACCATCCATAGCGCTCTTCCATCACCGCCAGAAATTCAAAAGCAGCCGATGAGACGATCCACCGATTCTGCAGTGAGGTGTTGCGCGTCAGCGGCCGAGCCCCCATTTACGTCGTGAAAGTTCTCCCGCCGGAGTGAAAGACAGCCGCGACGGCTGCCACCGGTCGATCGGATTTGGGGGCACGCGAGTCTAGCGAATAAGAAATAACAAGGTGAGCGAGTCGAGGTATTTCAACCTCGATCGTTTTGCTTATTTCCTTGGGTCTCAAAAAAAGATATTGTGCTAAGGCGTTCATTTTGTATTGCGTAAATCAAGATCGCCGTCACTGGTTAAATCGTAAAGTTTATATTTTCGATCAAGCTTTGCGCCGCCATCGCGGAGCAGCGGCTGCCAAAGGATGTGGGCGACCTGATCCGTCGATCGGGTCAGCATCAGATCGAACGGGATATCCAGATAAATCCCCTTGTCGAAGCTTCCTTCGCCGAACTGGGCTGCCGAAACATTCGTCTTCGTCGCGTACGCACCAATACGTACGCCGTTGGCGAATGTGCGGGAAAGATCGACGGTAACGCCCTTGTCACCCGCCAGATATCTGCCAGCGCTGACCTTCGCTAGAACCCCGTCGATGCCCGTCGTCCAATACATCGTCGCGTGGCCGGTGAGGACGTGATAAGGCAACAGCGAGAAGCGCTGACTGAAGTCGCGCTGGCGCACCTCGTTGAGGTCGGCACCCCAGGCAAAGTTGCTTCCCCACGGGCGGTAGAGCACTTCGCCGCCGACGCCGGCGAACATCGGCTCGAGCGCGCCACCGTAGACGCTGAAGTAGCTGTCGTTGCTGATCCGGCCGATATGCGTGATCTGCAACAGCGGCATGGTCAGCCGCGACGTGGTGACGTATTCGCGGATGTCGGTACGTACGCGGGGCAAGTTGCTCGGTGCGTCGTAGGTGAAATGGCTGTAGTTGTTCAGCAGGCCGTAGTTGACGTCGCCGGCAATCCAGGTGTTAGGGCTGAACTTGTACGTCGAGAACAGATTGGCCGAGAGCTGGTAAAGGATGAATCCGTTCGGGCCACCCATGGTCTGCTGGTAGCCAGGGCCGAACGAGACGTGGAACGGCGAAGTGCTCTGAGCCAGGAGTGGAGTCGAGGTGTCTAGGTCGTCGAGTCTGGGCGGGGCCGCGACGACGGTGTCGGGAAGGCGCGAGCCCGCGGGCAGGTAGCGGGTGTGGTTGATCAGCCAGAGGCGGCGGTCGACCAGCAGGCTTTGCTCGACGGTTCCCCAGCGGGTGAACACGATGGAGAAATGACGGAATTGATCGGGGGCGTGCAGCACCAGCACCCGGCTGATGCGCTCCACCAGGGGCTGCAACTCGTAAGCGTCGGGGTTGTCGATCTGGACGTAGAGCGCCTCGTTCGAGGGGAGTGCGCGCAACTGGCCGACGTGGCATAGGCACTCGTCGTCGATGCGTTTGGCCAGATCGGTGGGCCAGGTGCTTTCGCTCTGCAGGATCGACGCAACTACCGCGGCGTCGTTCTTCGGTGCCAGATGAAGCGTGCCGGTGGCGACCGACTGCTGCACATACGTGGTTTGCAGCGGCTCTTCGTTGGGGTAGCCGAATTTGGGTTGGCTCAAGTGCGCCAGATTGCCATGCAGCGTGAGCTCGGTTTGCAGAGTGTTGCCGCGCTCCAGGCCGACGGCGACGTCGACGTTGGGGTTGACGTGGTAGACCGCACCGAGGTTGATCGGCGAGCGCTGCGGCAGCACTTCGCCGAACGGTTCGTTCTTGTAGTTGTTCGGGTCGTATTCGGCTTTCAGTGTCAGCCCGGGAAGCGGGGTCTGGTACTGAACGCCGACGAACGGCGCCGTGCGGCCGTGGAAATACGTTTTGAAATTCAGGCTGCCGGTGCCGGTGCTGGCCGCACGGGTCTTGAAGCTCTTGAACAACAAGCCCAGCGGGTTGGCAAGGTCCTGTCTGCCGGCGAGATAGCCCCAGGCGAGACCGGCGTTGACATCGAAGTTGCCGAAGCGCTTGCTGCCGACCAGGTATTCACTGGAGAACAGGCCCGTGCCGCCGATATCCTGGATGCCCAGCGCCAGCGCCGGCCAGTTGTGCGTCTCCTGGTGCAGGCGCAGGCGCAGGTCGACGCTCTTATCCTTGTAGCTCTGGTTGCCGCTCAGCGATGCGGGGCCGTAAGGTTGGTTGAGGATGTCGGTGTAGCGGAAACCGAATTCGAGCCAGCTCAGCGGCTGGAATATGAAATTCAGCCTCGAATACGGGAAGACGTGGCTGATGCTGGCGATCGCAGTTCCCGCCGGGTACATGCGCGCGCTTGGCGTTTGCAGTACGCCGGGCTCACCCCAGTCGTCGACGCTCAGGTCGAAGCCGTGCAGTGGTACCGCGGCTTGCTGTGCCACGGTGAGGGTGCGCGGTGCTGGGGGGGGGAGGCGCAGTGTTCGATCCCGCGGCCTTGGCGACGGCCCAGTTGCGCGGGCCGATCCCGGGCGTGGGAATTGGGGCCGGCGCGGGTGGAGTCGATTGCGTTTGCGTGCTGGTCTCGCGCTGCGGGCGCTGAACGCTGGCCACGACAGGGGCCGGGATGGTTTGCGGCGATTGCGGGCTTGCTGGTGCTTGCGCCACTGCCGTGGCCGGGGATTGGGCGGCGTGCAGACGCTGCGTTGATGCGGCGGTGCTTTTCGGGCTCGCGCTGGCGACCTGTACCGGTGCAGAGTGCGTCTGGGGCGCTTGCACCTTGGTGCTTGTGCTGCCCGCTTTCGCATCGATCGTTTGCTGCTGCTTGAGCGGCGGCTGAGTGGCGAGGAACTGCACCAGCTGCTCAGAAATCCGCTTCGGCCAACCGGAGTCGGGGCCGGGGGCCCAGATCCATGCGCCGGGGGCGGGGGGATCCTGGGTCTGCGCGTTCCAGATTCCGGAGCCGTTGGTTTGTATCTGGCCCGTCGGTTGCGCGACCCAGACGGTGTCGGGGCTTGCGCTGGGGTCGCAGGCGCGGATGTAGACCAGCGCGTCGACTCCGGGGGAGAAGCGGATCGGGCACACGCTGCCGTCGCTGCGCACCACGGTGACGGTGGTCGGGCGTTCGGGGATCACGACCGAGTCGCCGGGTGCAAGGACCGGGGTCAGCTCCGGGTGCGCCTGCATGTAGCGCGGGTCCGTCTGCGGCAGCGGCACGCGGCCGGTGGCGTGCATCGATTCGACCAGGCGGAACAATCCGGCGTAGCGCTTGGCGTGGATGCGGTCGAAATTGGCCAGCGCTGCGATGTTCTGCAGCAGGATGTTCTTGGCCTGTTGCTGGCGGGCGAGTTGCTGGTGCGAATACCAGGCGAGTGCTGCGTCGTATTGGCCTGAAAGTGCGTTCTCGTGCGAGACGAGGAAGTCGCCGAGTCTGGCCGGGCTGTTGACCGGAAGCACGGTCTGCGCCAGCGCCGCGTTCAGCGGCGTCAGGGCGAAGGGCAGGGCGAGGACGACGGCGGCACGGCGAAGCATGGAGACGATTCAGGTGCGGCGTTCAGTGAACGGCCGGGTGGATTTGGGGTGGCCGCCAGTCCTGCCAGGTCAGGCAGAGCTTGGCGTCGAGGCATTGTTCGCCGTAGACGACGCGCGGGTGCGTGGTGCCGCGCACGGCGTAGAGCATCTGGCGGTGATGCGTGAGATCGGTGACGCTGAACCAGCGCAGCGACGCCGGTGCGATGCCGACCAGGCGGCTCGAGCTGGGTGTCGGGATCGGTGCGATGCGCAGGGTGTCGCGCAGGCCGAAGCGGTAGCCGGGCTGCAGGTCGCGGGTGCGGGTGATGGTCTGCGGCGTCTGGCTCCAGGTGGGCCACGCCGAGTAGTGCACGTCGACCCAGTTCACCGGCATTCCTGCGGTGCCGGTGATCATTCCGTCGCGCAGCCTGAGCACTTCGTGCATTCCGGTGTACCAGACGTCGGTCGGGGCGCTGGCCGGCCCGTCGATGAAGCCGAGCACCATCGGGATCGGGCGGCCGTCGACGGTAACGCGCATGTAGCGGTCACGCGGGTCGAAATGGCCTTGCATCGCAAGGTCGCCCATGTGGGTGACGTCGTGCAGCGACTGCATCGCCGCGGTGCATGCGCCAAACAGCGGAAGCGAGCCCAGCAGCAGGGCCAGAGGCGCGCGTCGGAGGATTTTCAGGACAAGGGCGCGCACGGCGAGACTGGGGGCTGGCGAAGAGGGCGGGGGCTGCTGCTCGGGAACTGCCGCGCGCGTGCTGGAAAACGCGCACAGCCAAACCTAACGGCCTTTGCGGGCCGCTTGTGCACGGTTGCCCGGGAACGGGCAACCGGTGTCAGTGCATCACGCAGGCTGGCCGGAACCGGCCGGCCTGCGCAGGGCTCAAGGCGTTGTTCCGGTGGTGGTTCCGGTGCCGCTGCCATTGTTGGTCGCCGACGCGATCGCGCCGGCAGCGACGATTCCGCCGCCGACGGCAAGCGCGCCACCGACTCCGAGACCTCCGGCCAGGCCACCGCCGACCGCGCCCGCGGCTCCCGCTCCACCTGCCGCGCCCGCGCCGCCGGCGCCCGCAGCACCGCCCGTGCCTCCGGCACCGGCAGTGCTGCCGCCGGTCGCGCCGGTGGTTCCTGCGGTTTGCGCTTGGGCCAGCGGAGCGGCGATCAGGGCCAAAACGGCAGCCAATGCAAGGATTTTCTTCATCGTGGACTCCTGCTCAAGGTTGATGCGTTGG
>JAJZEB010000161.1 GCA_021805805.1 Pseudomonadota bacterium
ATCGTGCCGCTGACGCTGCTGATCATTTTCGTGCTGATCTGGAGCGTGTTCCGGCGCGTGCCGGAGGCCTTGCTGATCATGCTGACGCTGCCGTTCGCGCTGGTGGGTGGCATCTGGCTGGTGTGGTTGCTGGGGCACCCGGTGTCGGTGGCGACCATGGTCGGGTTCATCGCGCTGGCGGGCGTGACCTCCGAACTGGGTGTGGTGATGTTGCTATACCTGCGCAATGCATGGCAGCAACGCGTGGCGGCGGGTAGTGCCGATGAGACGGCGCTGGATGAAGCGATCGACGCCGGCGCCGTGCTGCGCGTGCGGCCGATCGCCATGACCGTGGCGGTGATCCTGGCCGGTCTGCTGCCGATCATGTTCGGTCACGGCGCCGGCTCCGAGGTGATGCGCAGCATCGCCGCGCCGATGGTCGGCGGCATGATCACCGCGCCGCTGCTGTCGATGCTGGTGATCCCGGTGGGCTATCGGCTGCTGGAGCGCCGCCGCCTGCGCGCCGCGCGCAGGCACGAGGCGGCGCCGGACCCGCAAGTGGCGCAATGAGTATGCCGGGTACCATCGCGGCGGACTCAGCCGCAGCAGGCTCCGGGTCGCCCGCCCGCAGCCTGTACCGGCGGGCAGGGCACACCGCCGCATTCGCAATACACGCAGCATGGCGAGCATGCACCGCGTCCTCTGCCGGGCGCGGTGCGCCGGCGATGGTGCGGGCGCGCGTTCGACGGTCGGGCCTACTCGGGATGGACGGCCGCGCCGCTCGACAGCGCATCGATCAGCGGGCAGCGCATCCGTCCGCGGCTGCGCCGGCATTGCGACACCAGTCCGGCCAGCGCGCGCTCGATGCGGCGCAGTCGCGCCAGACGCACGCGCACGTCTTTCAGCCGGTCTGCTGCGAGAGCGGACGCCTCCGTGCAGTGGCGGCCATCATCCAGCGCCAGCAGTTCGCCTACTTCGTCGAGCGAAAAGCCCAGCGACTGGCACTGCCGGATGAAGTGCAGGCGGCGTAACGCCTCCTCGCCGTAGCGGCGCACGCCGCCCAGCGGCCGCGGCGGCTCGGCCAGCAAGCCGCGTCGCTGGTAGTAACGCACGGTTTCGACGTTGACGCCGGCGTTCCGGGCCAGCGTGCCGATGGTCGATGACATGGCTTGACTCCGTACCCAGGTACGTCCGGAAGCTTAACGATGTGATCCTTGCGATGCGCGGTGAAGCATGAATACGACCACACGGAAAGAATCCATCGCCGCGCGCGCCGGCGCTCTGGCGTTGGGTGGCCTGGCTGCCATTCTGGCCTCGACCTGCTGCCTGGGTCCGCTGCTGTTGGTCGGCCTGGGCGTCAGCGGCGCCTGGATCGGCAATCTGACCGCGCTGGAGCCTTACCGCCCCTTCTTCGTCGGCGCAGCGCTACTGGCGCTGGCGTTCGCCTATCGGCGCATCTTCCGGCGCGCGCGGGCCTGTGCGCCGGGCGAGGTCTGCGCACTGCCGCCGGTGCGCAGCGCCTACAAGCTGATCTTCTGGGTGGTGATCGTGCTGGTGCTGGTCGCCCTGCTGTTTCCCTATGTTCTGCCCCTGTTTTACTGACCGGAGTGAAGCCATGAACAAGTCCGTCATTGCCCTGCTGCTGAGTCTGAGCGCGCCTGCGTTTGCCGCCACCCAACGCGTCACCCTGTCCATCCCCGGCATGACCTGCGGCGCCTGTCCGATCACGGTGCGTACCGCGCTCGATCGTGTGCCCGGCGTCGAACGGGTTGCCATCGCCGTGGCGAAGAAAGAAGTCACCGTCACCTACGACAATGCCAAAGCCTCACCGCAGGCGCTGCTGCGGGCCACCAAGGATGCCGGCTATCCGGCGCGTGTCGTGCCCGCAGCGGCGGCTGCATCGGGAGCCGCGCGATGAGCTTGCTCACACGCATTGCCGACAAGACCGGCGTGCTCGGCAGCCTGGTGGCCGGCATGGGCTGCGCCATGTGCTTCCCGGCGCTGGCCAGCATCGGCGCGGCCATCGGGCTGGGTTTCCTCGCGCAGTGGGAGTCGCTGCTGGTGCACGTGCTGCTGCCGCTGTTCGCGCTGATCGCCCTGCTGGCCAATGCGCTGGGCTGGTTCAGCCATCGGCAATGGCAGCGCAGCGCACTGGGCATGATCGGCCCGATTCTGGTGCTGATCGGGCGCTACACCTTCAGCGGCGTCGTGCTCTATGTCGGGCTGGCGTGGATGGTGATGGCGGCGATCTGGGATCTCGTCGCGCCCGCCCACCGCCGCTGCAGTCCCGAAGGTTGCGTGATGCCGGACCAGACCGGGCGCTGAACGCCTCGATCCGCACCTTCATCCATCCTTCCGAGGAGCCGTCCATGCAAACCTTGACCATCGAAGGTATGACCTGCAACGCCTGCGCCATCCACGTGCGCGAGGCGCTGGAGAACGTGCCCGGCGTGCACTCGGCGCAAGTCGCGTATCCGCAAGGCACGGCCGAAGTGCAGGCCGACGCTGGCGTGTCGTTCGCGGCCCTGGCGGCCGCGGTGGCTGGAGCTGGCTACGCCGCAACGGATGCCGCAGCAGATGCCGTGCGCGCCGTCCTGCAGCCGGCGGAGCCATCGGATTCGGTGGCGCGCGGCGGCGGCCGCGGTCTGCGCATCGCCATCCTCGGTAGCGGCGCTGCGGCGATGGCGGCGGCGATCCGGGCAGCCGGCGTGGGCGCGCGGGTCATGCTGGTCGAGCGCGGCACGATCGGCGGCACTTGCGTCAACGTTGGCTGCGTGCCGTCCAAGATCATGATCCGTGCCGCGCACGTCGCACAGGTGCGCCGTACCGGGCCGTTCGACGACGGCATCGCGGCGGCCACGCCCGTCATCCGGCGCGACCGGCTGCTGGCGCAGCAGCAGGCACGGGTGGACGCGCTGCGTCACGCCAAGTACGAAAACATCCTGGACGGCCAGCCCAATATCACCACGGTGCGCGGCAGTGCGCGCTTCGTCGATGCCCATACCCTCGCGGTGACGACAGCCACCGGCACGGTGCAGACCATCGGCTTCGACCAGTGCCTGATTGCCACCGGCGCGCATCCGGCGATCCCGCCGATCGCGGGCCTGAAGGACACGCCATACTGGACCTCCACCGAAGCGCTGGCCGCAGAGTCGATCCCCCCGCGCCTGGCGGTGATCGGCTCCTCGGTGGTCGCGGTGGAACTGGCGCAGGCCTACGCGCGGCTGGGCAGCCGGGTCACCGTGCTGGCGCGCAGCACGCTGTTGTTCCGCGAAGATCCCGCCATCGGCGAGGCATTGACGGCGGCCTTCCGCGACGAGGGCATCAGTGTGCTCACGCATACCCAGGCGAGTCGCGTCGAGCACGCTGATGGCGTGTTTACGCTGCACACCAGCCAAAGTGACATCCAGGCCGAGCGCCTGCTGGTGGCCGCCGGGCGCGTGCCCAACACCGACGAGTTGAACCTCGCTGCGGCCGGCGTCAAGCTCGATGCGCGTGGCGCGATCGCGGTCGACGGGCATTTGCGCAGCAGCGCGCCGCACATCTATGCGGCCGGCGACTGCACCGACCAGCCGCAGTTCGTCTACGTGGCCGCCGCCGCCGGCACGCGCGCGGCGATCAACATGCTGGGCGGCGACGCCACGCTCGACCTGTCGGCCATGCCGGCGGTGGTGTTCACCGAACCGCAGGTGGCCACGGTAGGTCTGAGCGAAGCCGAGGCGCACCTGCGCAACATCGAGACCGACAGCCGCGCTCTTGGCCTCGACAACGTGCCACGGGCGCTGGCCAATTTCGACACCCGCGGTTTCATCAAGCTGGTGGCCGAAGCCGGCACCGGCCGGTTGATCGGTGTGCAGGCCGTGGCCGCCGAGGCGGGCGAACTGATCCAGGCCGCGGCACTGGCCATCCACAACCGCATGACCGTGCAGGAACTGGCCGGGCAACTGTTCCCATATCTGACCATGGTCGAAGGGCTGAAGCTGGCCGCGCAGACGTTCAGCAGGGACGTCTCGCAGCTCTCCTGTTGCGCGGGGTGAAGCACAGCGTCGACGGCTCTGGCTCCAGCCCGGCCGGTGGCATACAGCCGATCGCTGGCAGACGGAGGATCGGCGGCGGGCCGATCGAGGGATGCGGCGATGTGACGCTGGCGAGCGGAGCGATGCCGGGCCGTCCTTGACTCTGGACCTAGCTCCATGGTCTAGGCTTGCGTCATGACCCCATCTGCCAGTCCGCTTGCCGCCGCGCCGCACCTGACCATCGGTCGCGTCGCGCGCGCCGCGGGCATCGCCATCGACACCATCCGCTACTACGAGCGCGAGGGTCTGCTGCCGGAGCCCGAGCGGCGCCTGTCGGGCTATCGCGACTACACGCCGGACGCGGTCACGCGGCTGCGCTTCATCCGCCGCGCCAAGGAGCTTGGCTTCACCCTGCCGGAAATCCGCGAACTGCTGGCGCTGTCCGTCGACCGCGAGCGCGGAGTGCGCGGTGTCAAGGCACGCGCGCAGGCACGGCTGGCGGAGGTCGAGCGCCGCATCCGCGAGCTGAAGCGCGTACAGCGCGGATTGAAGAACCTGATCGACGCCTGTCCGGGTCATGGCGCGCCGGAGCGCTGCCCGATCCTGACCGCCCTCAGCCGCGAGGAATCGCCATGACCATGCACGAACACCGCGACGATCCCGGACATGCCGCTGCCGCGCACGGCAGCGGTGGGGACACGCATCACGACGCGGTATCCCGAAGCGGTGCCTGCTGTGCGGGCGGCGATCATGCCCATGACCCCCGGCGGCATGCCGCGCAGGGGCACCCTGCGCACGGAGCACCTGCGGACACGGTGACCG
>JAJZEB010000027.1:0-6774 GCA_021805805.1 Pseudomonadota bacterium
TCAGCGTCGATCAGGTAGCGCGAACCGGGAATCTTGTGGTTGGTCGTGACGTGGCATTGCTGGCAGGCGAAGTTCAGCCCCTTGGTCGCCATGTGCACGTCCTCGACGCGCGCCGGATCGGCCAGGGTGCTGTCCATGTCGCCGTGCTTGACGCCGTTGCCGCCGCCGCCATAGAAATGGCACGAGCCGCAGGTGTAGCGGGTCGGCATTCCGATGTGCTGCGCGATGTTGGCCAGGTTCTCCGGGTCGACGTAGGGTTTGTCGGTGCCGTAGACCTCGGCGCAGCCCGGGCGCACCTGCACCTTGGTCACCGCAGGATTGCCGCCCATGAACGGCATCTTGTGGTAGTCCTTGGTCTGATCGTGACAGACCAGGCAGTCGACGTCCTGCTGCGGACGTTTGGAGAACGGAATGAAGGTGTTCGGGTCGGTGCTGCCGTAACCGGCGTGGCACACGGTGCAGAACTGTTCGTTGCTGATCGGGCTGACGCAGAAGTTGTTGTAGACGTGGTTCTTGCCCAGCATCTGGTGCGTCTTCGGATCCCACACCTTCCACGTCCAGTGCGAAGTCGCCATGACCTGCTTGGCCGCGTCGGTATGGCAGCTCAGGCACGCCTGCGTGACTTGCGGGCCGCTGGTGAACGGGCCCTGCAGTTGCTTGAACTTGCTGTGGTCCTGCGGCGCCTCGGGCGCCGTCGGGCCCCAGCCCAGCGTGGGCACGGCGTGCCCGGTGGTGATCGACGGTGCGTTGTCGGCGACGAACTGCGCCGCCGATTCGGTACGCACCGGGGTGGCTGCCTGCGCGTGCAGTGCGAGCCCGAGCAGGAATGCTCCGGCCAGACTGCGGCGCAGCATGCCGGATGCCGCGGCGTAATCCATGGTTTGTCTCCCCTCTGACGAGTGTTGTGTCGCAGATGTTCGGGGTGGAATCGAAACCAGGAATTGACAAATGGCAAATTTGCCAAAACGCCACGGACAACATCGCAACTGCTTGATCCAGGGCAAACTCCATGGGGTATAAAAAAACCGGGCCAGGGCCCGGTTCATCAGCGGTGCGCGCGGATCACGATCGGCCGCGCGTCGCCTCCTCGTCCTGCGTGTCCAGCCACGCTCCTCCGGCCGCGGCCACCAGCACCAGCATCACGGTGCCGACGACCCAGGCGAAATACCACGGTGCATAGTCGCCGAGGATCACGCCGAGCACGATCGCGATCAGCGCGATCACCAGGTAGACAACGAATTGGGTCAGGGTTCGCATCGCATTCTCCGGCTGCTCAGTACGCGTGGTCGCTGGATTCGATCTCGGCATGGTCGACCGTTCCGCGCATGACCCAGAACGCCCAGCTCGTGTACCAGAGGATCAGCGGAACGAACACCGCGGCGAAACCGGTCGACCACAACAGGTCGGTCTGGCTCGACACGCTGTTCCAGACGGTCAGGCTCTGCGCCGGGTTCGAGCTCGACGGCATCAGGAACGGGAACAGCGCGACGCCGGCGGTGCCGATGACGCCGATCCACGCCAGCGCGCCGGCCCACCACGCCAAGGTCGTGCGCCCGGCGCGAACCAGCGCCCAGCCCAGCAGCATGCCGAGGTAGCCCAGTGCCGGAACGAACCAAAGCGCCGGGTAGGCGCGGAAATTGGCCAGCCAGCTCCCGCGCAGCACGCCCACGGATTGCTGCAGCGGATTCTGTGCGATCCCGGGATCGGGCGCGTGCTCGATAACGTAGCCGTGCATCATCGACACCCAGACCCCGCCGATGCTGAACACCAGCACCGCTGCCAGCGCAGCCCAGCTGGCCGCGCGCCGGGCGCGGCCGACGACCGCGCCGCCTGCGCGACCCATCAGCATCACGCCGCCCATGTAGACCGACAGCGACAGCGACAGCAGGCCGCACAGCACGGCGAACGGGTTCAGCAGGGTGATGAAGCTGCCGGTGTAGTACGAGCGCATGTCCCAGTCGAAATGGAACGGTACCCCGAGGAACATATTGCCGACCCCAGCGCCGTAGATGATCATCGGCACCGCGCCGCTGACCAGCAGCGCCCAGTCCCAGACGTTGCGCCAGCGCGCCGACGTCAGCTTGCTGCGGTACTCGAAACCCAGCGGCCTCACGATCATCGTCCACAGCAGCAGCAGCATGACGATGTACAGGCCCGAGAAAGCGGTCGCGTACAGCAGCGGGAACGCGGCGAAGATCGCGCCGCCGCCGAGGATGAACCAGACCTGGTTGCCGTCCCAGTGCGGTCCGACCGCGTTCAGGCAGGCGCGGCGCTCGATGTCGCTGCGGCCGACGAAGCGCAGCAGGGTGCCGACGCCCATGTCCATGCCGACCATGATCGCCAGCCCGCACAGCAGCACGCCGAGCACGAGCCACCACAGCACTTTCAGAAACAGGTAGAGCTCCATGTTCTCAGTCCTCCATGCGCATCATCGCGCCTGCGGTGGCGAAGCCACGGCCGTACGCGGGGGGCGGATTGCCGCGGGCGCCGCCGTGTTCGTCGGGACCCTTGCGGATGAACTTGACCATCAGGTACATCTCGACCGCGATGAAGGTCGAGTACAGCGCGACGAAGCCGATCAGCGAAAACACCATGTAGCCGACGCTGTGCGTCGACGCGCTCATCCAGGTCGGCAGCAGGCCGAACACGGTCCAAGGCTGGCGCCCGATCTCGGCCGTGACCCAGCCCATTTCGCAGGCGATCCACGGCACCGGGATCAGCCACGGCGCCAGGCGCAGGAACCAGCGCTGGTGCTGCACGTCGTTGCGGATGGAGTAGATGGTCGCCAGCACGAAGAAGGCGAGCATCAGCAGGCCGAGGCCGACCATGGTGCGGAAGGCCCAGAACTCGGTGAACACGTCCGGGATGCTGTCCCACGCCGCCTGCCGGATCTGCGCCGGCGTGGCCTGCGTCACGTCGCTGGCGTAGCGCTGCAGCAGGAAGCCGTAGCCGAGGTCCTGCTGATGCGCCTTGAACTGCGCCAGCGCCTGCGGGTTGTGCGGGTCGCTGCTGAGCACCTTCAGCGCGGTCACTGCCGGAATTCCGTTCTCGATGCGCTTGACGTTGTCGGCGACGATCTGGTCGATTCCCGGAACGGTCTGCGTCATGGTGTGGGTCAGCAGCGGCGTCAGCACGTACGGCACGCGTACCGCGAACAGGTTGCGGTGCTCGCGCTGCGACGGCCAGGCGATGACGTTGAACGACGCCGGCGCCGGCTCGGTCTGCCACATTGCTTCCATCGCCGCCAGTTTCGACGGCTGCGCATGCGCACCGACGAAGCCCAGTGCGTCGCCGAGGGTGATCACGCCGATGGTCGACAGCACTCCGAACAGCGCAGCCATGCGGAACGAGCGCCGTGCGAGTTCCATATGGCGCTTCTGGTACATGTACATCGCGCTGACTCCGGCGACGAACACGGCCGCGGTGACGTAGCCGGCGATGCTGGTGTGGACGAACTTGGCCTGCGCGTCGGCGCTGAAGATCAGGTCCGGCAGGCTGGTCAGCTCCATGCGCATCGTCACCGGATTGAAGTGCGCGCCCTGCGGGTCCTGCATGAAGCCGTTGGCGACCAGGATCCACAGCGCCGACAGGTTCGAACCCAGCGCGACCAGGTAGGTCACGAGCAGGTGCTGGACTTTGCTCAGACGCTTCCAGCCGAACACCATCAGGCCGATGAAAGTCGACTCCATGAAAAAGGCCATCAGGCCCTCGATCGCCAGCGGCGCACCGAAGATGTCGCCGACGAACCCCGAGTAGAACGACCAGTTGGTTCCGAACTCGAACTCCATCGTCAGACCGGTGGCGACGCCGAGGGCGAAATTGATCATGAACAGCTTGCCCCAGAACTCGACCATCTGCTTGTAGATGGCGCGCCCGGTGGTGACGTAGATCGTCTCCATCGCCGCCAGCATGAACGTCATGCCCAGGGTCAGCGGCACGAACAGGAAGTGGTACAGCGCGGTGGCAGCGAACTGCACCCGCGACAGTTCCACGACGGTTCCATCGATCATCTCGGCGCTCCTTGATTGTCTGCATCGATGCGCGGGCGCACGACCGGCGCACCGCCAATGCCGCCAAACATAGGCGCACCGAGATAGGTTTTCGTTGATAACGCGCAAATTTAGGGTTTACCCTTAAATCAAGACCGCGTGATGTGGGTTGAACTCGGGCCCGCTCCGTGTTTCGGCCCTCGCGCACGTTATGCTGCGACCAGTTGGAACGGAGCGAATGGCATGCTGTACAAGTTCAAGTCGAAGGCAGATTCCGATCTGTTCATGAACCAGGGTCCGGCAGAGCGCATTCTGACGATCATCGGCAAGGAACCCGGCGCGCGAGGCATCATCGAGCCGGCGGCGATTCCCGAGGCGATCGCGCGCCTGCAGGCCGCGGTCGACGACGAGGATCGGCTGCGCGCGCAACAGGGCGCCGTTGCGCGCGGAATCACCCTGCACCAGCGCGCATGGCCGTTCCTGCAGCTGCTGCGACGCAGCCTCGACGCCGACGAGCCGGTCGTCTGGGGCGTCTAGCCGGCTGGCGGGCGCGCGTGGCGATGGTCCGTCCGGGAATGACCGATCCGGCGCGCGCGCGCGACGAACGGCGCGTGGTGTTCGCGTCGGCGCTGGGCACCACCTTCGAGTGGTACGACTTCTATCTGTACGGGGCGCTGGCCGAAATCATCGGCCGGCGCTTCTTCGCCGACCTCGACCCTGGCTCGGGCTTCATTTTCGCGATGCTGGCGTTTGCCGCAGGGTTCGTCGTGCGCCCGTTCGGCGCGCTGCTGTTCGGTCGTCTCGGCGACATGATCGGGCGCAAGTACACCTTCCTGGTCACCATCCTGCTGATGGGAATGTCGACCTTCGTCGTCGGACTTCTTCCCGACTACGCGTCGATCGGCGTGGCCGCACCGATCATCCTGATCGCGGTGCGGCTGCTGCAGGGCCTTGCAGTCGGCGGCGAATACGGCGGTGCCGCGACCTACGTCGCCGAGCACGCGCCGCGCCACCGCAGGGGCGCCTATACAGGTTGGGTGCAGACGACTGCGACGCTTGGCCTGCTGCTGTCGCTGGCACTGACCCTGGGGCTGCGCGAAGCGCTCGGCGAAGCGGTGTTCGAGGACTGGGGCTGGAGGCTGTGCTTCCTGGTCTCGCTGGTGCTGCTCGGCACGTCGGTGTGGATCCGCCTGCACCTGCCTGAATCGCCGGCGTTCATGCGCATCAAGCGCGAGGGACGCATTTCGAAGGCGCCGCTGACCGAAGCCTTCGGCTACGGCGCGAACCTGCAGAACGTGCTGCTGGCGCTGTTCGGACTGACCGCCGGCCAGGGAGTCGTCTGGTACTGCGGCCAGTTCTATGTGCTGCTGTTCCTGACCCAGACGCTGAAGATCGACGGCGTCACAGCCGGATTGCTGATGGGCATCGCTCTGCTGCTGGCGATGCCGTGCTTCTGGCTCGCCGGCGCTCTGTCGGACCGCATCGGACGCAAGCCGGTGATCCTCGGCGGCATGCTGTTCGCAGTGGTGGCGTACTTCCCGGTGTTCCACGCGCTGACCGCGGCCGGCAATCCGCAGCTGGCTGCGGCCACCGCGCGCACACCGGTGGTGCTGGTCGCCGACGCGCGGGACTGCGCGTTCCAGTTCAACCCGCTGGGCACGACGCGCTTCGACAGCTCCTGCGACATCGCGCGCCAGCTTCTGGCCGCTTCGGCAGTCGACTACGGCGAACGCGACGGCCATGGCCTGGCGCGCATCCGGGTCGGCCACGATGTGATCCCGGTGTTCGACGGCAAGCGACTCGGCGACGATGCGTACGCCTCGTCGATGCAGCGCTTGCAGGTCCGGCTGGCGCAGACGCTGCGCGCGGCCGGGTATCCGGCGCGGGCGGATCCGGCGCGCATCGACCGGGTGCGTATGGTGCTGCTGCTGGCGCTGCTGTCGGCCGGAGTCGCATTGGTCTACGGGCCGCTGGCGGCCGCGCTGGTCGAGCTGTTCCCGACGCGCATCCGCTACACCTCGCTGAGCCTGCCCTACCACATCGGCAACGGCTGGTTCGGCGGCATGCTGCCGACCATCGCCTTCGCGCTGGTCGCCGAACACGGCAATATCTACCAGGGCCTTTGGTATCCGGTCGCGGTCGCCGCGCTGAGCATCGCGGTGGCGTTGCCGTGGCTGCCTGAAACGAGTCGCCGCGATATCTATGCGCATGATTGAAGCCGTCATGCGTCGGTGATATCGATGCAGCCGTTGCGTTGAACGGTGTGTTTGGCACACCGAAGACGATCAGTTGGGGGCCCCGATGCTGTCGCGAAAATACCGCTACCTGATTGCGCTGGCTCAGGAACGCCACTTCGGGCGCGCTGCGGCCAGCTGCCATGTCTCGCCGTCGCCCCTGTCGGGCGCCATCCGCGATCTCGAAGGCGAACTCGGCGTGGCCCTGGTGGCACGCGGCCAGACCTTCTCGGGCTTCAGCAGCGAGGGCCTTGTCGTGCTCGAGCACGCGCGCCGCATCGCTGCGCTCGAGGCCGACTGCCGCCAGCGCATCGGCCGGCCCGGCGGCGATTTCGCCGGCCGGATCAGGCTGGGGGTGATTCCGACCGCGCTGACTGTCGTCGCATCGCTGTCGAAGCTGCTGGCCGAGCGTCATCCCGGCATCGCGCTGGAGATCGTGTCGCTGAACACCGACGCCATCGTGCGCGGCGTGCAGCAGTTCCAGCTCGACGGCGGAATCGTCTACGCGGAATCGAGCCACGTCGACGGCTTCGACTATCTGCCGATCTGGG
>JAJZEB010000027.1:6874-32515 GCA_021805805.1 Pseudomonadota bacterium
GCGTGTTTTTGCCGCTATAACGCGGGCAGGTTCCGTTACGCATGCAAGGGCACGCATACATCGGAACTCTGATACCAGTCGCTCGACGACGAGGAGGAGACACGCATGTCCGAAGTTCTTGACGCACCGCTTCAGGGCGGGCTGCTGGCGCGCGAGCGCACCGTGGCCGGCGCACGATTCAACCGCTGGTTGGCGCCGCCGGCGGCGCTGGCGATTCATCTATGCATCGGAATGGCCTATGGTTTTTCGGTGTTCTGGTTGCCGATGACGCGGATGCTGACCAACACCGACGCTGCGACCTGCAAGGCGCAGGGCTTGCTGGCGATGATGTTCACGACCCAATGCAACTGGAGCGTGCCGTCGGTCACCCACACCTTCGAGATGTTCATCGCCGTGCTCGGAATCGCCGCGGCGCTGTGGGGCGGCTGGCTCGAGCACGCCGGCCCGCGCAAGGCCGGGTTCATCGCCGCGATCTGCTGGGGCGGCGGTCTGGTCGTCGGTGGTCTCGGGGTGCAGATGCACCAGCTGTGGATGCTTTGGCTGGGCTGCGGCGTCATCGGCGGCGTTGGCCAGGGGCTGGGCTACATCGCGCCGGTGTCGACGCTGATCAAATGGTTCCCGGACCGCCGCGGCATGGCCACCGGCTTCGCCATCATGGGCTACGGCGGCGGCGCGATGATCGGCGCGCCGATCGCGGTGGCGCTGATGAAGACCTTCGGCCACGGCGACGCGTCGGCCGGGGTGGCGTCGACGCTGATGGTCATGGGGGTGCTGTATTTCCTGGTCATGTCCGCAGGCGCTTTCGGCATGCGCGTGCCTCCGGCGGGCTGGAAGCCCGAAGGCTGGACGCCGCCTCCCGACGCCGAGGCCGACGCGATGATCACGCGCAGCCACGTGCACCTGGACGTGGCCTGGAAGACGCCGCAGTTCTGGCTGATCTGGGGCGTGCTGTGCCTGAACGTGACCGCCGGGATCGGTGTCATCTCGATGGCCAGCCCGATGCTGCAGGACGTGTTCGGCGGCCACCTGATCGGACTCGATACCCTGACCGCGCTGAGCGCGGCGCAGAAGGCCGCGGTGGTCGCCTCGGCCGCCGGGCTGGTCGGCCTGATCAGCCTGTTCAACAGCCTCGGGCGGCTGTTCTGGGCCAGCATTTCGGACCACATCGGGCGCAAGGCGACGTACTCGACCTTCTTCATCCTGGGCATCGTCCTGTACGTCAGCCTGCCGACCCTGGGTCACCTCGGCCTGGCCGGGATGTTCGTGATCGCGATCTGCCTGATCCTGAGCATGTACGGCGGCGGCTTCTCCACCGTGCCGGCGTACCTGGCCGACATTTTCGGCACCCAGATGGTCGGTGCGATCCACGGCCGGCTGTTGACCGCGTGGTCGGTTGCAGGGATCGTCGGCCCGCTGCTGATCGCCGCCGTGCGCCAGGCGCAGATCAACGCCGGGGTCGCGCACAACCTGGTCTATGACCGCACCCTGTACATCCTGGCCGGGCTGCTCGCGGTCGGCCTGGTGCTGAACCTGATGGTGCGTCCGGTGCATGAACGGCACAACATGGACGAGCAGCAGCTGGCCCGCGAGCGCGCGCTGCAGCACGAGCAGAACGGCGGCGCCGGCGCCGTGCACGCCGCGCGCGGACCGTTCGGAGGCGTCGGCATCCTGGCCTGGCTGGCGATCGGCATTCCGTTCCTGATCGGCGTGGCGATCGCGCTGCAGAAGGCGGCCAAGCTGTTCTGAAGCTTGCTCGTGCCGGGTCAGGGGCCCGCTTCGGCGGGCCCTGCGCGCATCCGCGCGCGGCTGCGTCAGCGCGGCAGCCGCGCCAGCGCCTGCAGCAGCCGGTCGACGTCGGCCAGTTCGTGCGCGGCCGAAAGGCTCAGTCGCAGCCGTGCGGTGCCTGCCGGTACGGTCGGCGGGCGGATCGCCGGAACCCACAGTCCCTCGTCCCACAGCGCGGCCATCGCCGCCAGCGCCGCTGCGTTGTCGCCGATCAGCAGCGGCTGGATCGGCGTGGTCGACTCGGCCAGCGTCCAGCCCGGCGGCAGCGCAGCGGTGCCGGCACGCAGCCGGGCGACGAGCGCGCGCAACCGCGTGCGGCGCCAGTCTTCGGCGGCGATCACGCGCAGCGCTGCGCGCAGCGTTTCGGCGATCAGCGGCGGCGCCGCGGTGGCGAAGGTGTAGCTGCGCGCGCGCTGCAGGATGGTCTCGACCACCGCCTCGGTGCCGGCGACGAAGGCGCCGGCGACACCGGCGGCCTTGCCCAGCGTGGCCATGTAGACCAGCCGCTCGCTGCGCAGTCCGAGGGCCGCGGCGCTGCCGCGGCCGCCGTCGCCGAGCACGCCGAAACCATGGGCATCGTCGATCAGCAGCAGCGCATCATGAGCCTCGGCCAGCGCGAGCAGCTCACGCAGCGGCGCGAGGTCTCCGTCCATGCTGAACACGGCGTCGGTGACGATCAGCCGGCGCCGCGCTTCGGTGGTCGCCAGCAGACGCTCCAGCGCCGCGCAGTCGCGGTGCGGATAGACCGCGATGGTGGCGCGCGACAGCCGCGCGCCGTCGATCAGGCAGGCGTGATTCAGGGTGTCGGAGAACACGGCGTCGCCACGCCCGACCAGCGCCGGGACGATGCCGACGTTGGCCGGGAAGCCGGCGTAGAAATACAGCGCGCGCGGCAAGTCGACGAATTCCGCCAGCTCGCGCTCGAGCTGCTCGTGCGCGGCGCTGTGGCCGCAGACCTGCGGCGACGCGGTCGCGCCGACACCCCAGCGCGTCAGCGCTTCGCGGGCAGCGTCGACCAACGCCGGGTGCTGCGCCAGGCCGAGGTAGTCGTTGCTGCAGAACGCCAGCAGTTCGCGGCCGCCGACGCGCAGCCGCGCGCCGGCGTAGGCGTCGACGACGCGGCGGCGCCGGCGCAGGTGCGCCGCATCGAGCGCGGCGAGGTCGGCGTCGAGGTTCCAGGCCGACGGCGTGGTCGGGCTCAGTGTGGCGGCCATGATGGTGTACTCAGGTAGGCGGCGGCTTGCTCCGGGTCCGCGGCGTCCAGATGCGGAATCACGCCCAGGCACGGTGCGCGCAGCCGCGCGCGCAAGGTGTCGACATTGGCCTCGCGCAGGGTCATCGCCGGATCGACCGCGCTGCCGATCCAGCCGGCCAGCCGCAGTCCGCGCGCGGCGACGGCCTCGGCGCTGAGCAGCGCGTGGTTCAGGCAGCCCAGGCGCAGGCCGACGACGAGAATGACGGGCAGCGCCAGCCGCTGCGCCAGGTCACCGCCGTCGAGCGCGTCGCTCAACGGAACGAGAAAGCCGCCGACTCCTTCGACGATCACCGCGTCGGCGCGCGCGCGCAGCGTGTCGACCGCGGCGGCGATCGGCTCGAGTTCGATGCGCACGCCGTGCGCTGCCGCGGCCAGATGCGGCGACGCCGGCAGCGGCAGCGCGTAGGGGTTGTCGAGCCCGGGCGCCACGCGCAGCGTCGACGCTGCGCGCAGCCGGCGCACGTCGTCGTTGACGCCGTAGGCGTCGAGCCCGGCGGCCACCGGCTTGGCTCCCACCACGCGCTGCAAGCGCGCGCGCAGCGCGTGCAGCAGCGCGCAACTGGCCAGCGTCTTGCCGATCTCGGTGTCGGTGCCGGCGACGAACCACGCCGGCGCCGGATCGCGCGTGCGCTTCGTCACCACTTCGCCACCGCGTCGAGCGCGCCCAGCGCGGCGTCGCGCAGCCGCACGGCGGCGTCCTCGTCGATCACGTACGGCGGCATGCAATACAGCGTGGCGCCGATCGGTCGCAGCAAGGCACCGCGCTGCAGCGCCTCGGCGGCGAAACGGGTGGAGAAATCGGACGGCGCGTCGACCACGTCCCAGGCCCAGATCAGGCCGCGACGGCGTGCGTGACGCAGCCTCGGGTGGGCGTGCAGCGGCGCGAACAGCGCGTCGAGACGCAGCGCAAGCGCCGCGTTGTCGCGCAGCCGCGCGTCGTCGAGCAGATCGAGCGTGGCCAGCGCGGCGGCGCACGCCAGCGCACTGCCGGTGTAGGAGTGCGAATGCAGGAAGCCGCGCGCGACGTCGTCGTCGTAGAACGCGCCGTACACGGCGTCGGTCGTCAGCACCACCGACAGCGGCAGGTAGCCTCCGCTGAGGCCTTTGCTCAGGCAGACGAAGTCGGGCTTGACGCCAGCCTGTTCGCAGGCCAGCAAGGTTCCGGTACGGCCCATGCCGACCGCGATCTCGTCGGCCACCAGGTGCACGTCGTAGCGCGTGCACAGCGCGCGCGCCCGCGCCAGATACGCCGCGGGGTAGCAGACGAAGCCGGCCGCGCACTGCACCAGCGGTTCGACGATCAGCGCCGCGGTCTCGCCGGCGTGGCGCTGCAGGTGTCTCTCGAGCGTCGCCGCGGCCTGCTCGACCCATTCCGCTTCGTCGACGTCGGCCGGCTGCGCGCGCACGTCAGGCACCGGAACGGTCGCGCCGATGCGCACCAGCGGCGCGTAGCTGGCGCGGAACAGCGCCACGTCGGTCACCGCCAGCGCGCCGACCGTCTCGCCGTGGTAGCCGCCGGCCAGGCCGATGAAGCGGTTCTTTTCCGGGCGGCCGACGTTGCGCCAGTAGTGCGCGCTCATCTTCAGCGCAATTTCGGTCGCCGACGCACCGTCGCTGGCGTAATGCGCGTGGTCCAGTCCGGTGCGCGCGGCCAGCCGCTCGGACAGCTCGACCACCGGCGCATGGGTCAGACCGGCCAGCATGACGTGCTCGACGCGGTCCATCTGCGCGGCGATCGCCGCCTTGATCCGCGGCTGGTTGTGGCCGAACAGATTGACCCACCAGGAACTGATGGCGTCAACGATCGGGCGGCCCTGTGCGTCGTACAGCCAGACGCCTTCGGCGCGGGTGATCTCCAGCGGCGGCGAATCGGCGTGGCGCTTCATCTGCGTGCACGGGTGCCAGACGTGGCGCACGCTGCGCGCGGCGATCGAGGCGGGAACGGGATCGTGCATGGTCTTCTGTGGTGTCAGTCAGACACGCATCTTAGACACCTCGTCAACGGTTTGCGCCGCACGGATCACGGTGCTTCAATTCCCGGTAAACGGCCGTCGCGCCGAACGCATTGTCTGAACCGATGTGGAACCTGACAGGACCGATCCAGCACATCAGCACCTACCACGCTGAGCTCACGCGCATCCGCCGCGACCTGCATGCGCATCCCGAGCTGGGTTTCGAGGAGCACCGCACCGCGCGCCTCGTTGCCGAGCAGCTGCGCCGCCAGGGCGTCGACGAAGTCCACACCGGGATCGGCCGCACCGGGGTCGTCGGCGTGATCCGCGGCGCGCTGGAACCGCCTGCGCAGCCTGTCGGCGCCGAGCGCGCCGTGCGCGCGGTGGCGCTGCGCGCCGACATGGACGCGCTTCCGATCCGCGAGGAAAGCGACTTCCCGTGGCGTTCGGCGCAAGGCGGGGTGATGCACGCCTGCGGCCACGACGGCCATACCACCATGCTGCTCGGCGCCGCGCGTTACCTGGCCGCCACGCGGAGCTTCGCCGGGACCGTGTACTGCATCTTCCAGCCCGGCGAGGAAGGTCTCGGCGGGGCCAAGGCCATGATGGACGACGGCCTGTTCGAGCGTTTCCCGGCCGACTGGATCTTCGCCATGCACAACTGGCCGCAACTGCCGGCCGGCAGCATCGGCCTGGCGCCCGGAGCGATGATGGCCGCAGCCGACCGGGTGACCATTCGCATCAACGGCAGCGGCGGGCATGGTGCGCATCCGGACATCGCGGTCGACCCGGTCGTGGTCGCCGCGCACATCATCACCGCGGTGCAAAGCATTGTCGCGCGCAACGTCAACCCGCTCGACGAGGCGGTGGTCAGCATCTGCGCGCTGCACGGCGGCGACGTCGGGGCGATGAGCGTGATCCCGCGCCAGGTCACGCTGGTCGGAACCGTGCGCACGTTCCGTGCCGACGTGCAGGCGCTGGTCGAACGGCGGCTGCAGGCCATCGTGCATTCGGTCGCGCAGGCCTTCGACGCCAGCGCCGAGCTGCAGTACGAGCGCGTCTATCCGGCCACCGTGAACGACCCGCAGGCGGCGCATTACGCTGCCGAGGTGGCCGCCGAGCTGGTCGGCGACGCCGCGGTGGTGCGCGACCTGCCGCCGAGCATGGGCGCCGAGGATTTCGCCTTCATGCTGAAGGCGGTTCCGGGTGCGTACCTGCGGCTGGGGCATGGTGGCGAGGGCGGCTGCTTCCTGCACACCGCACGCTACGACTTCAATGACGCCGTGCTGCCGCTGGGCGCGGCGCTGCATGCGCGGCTGGCCGAGCGGGTGCTGGCGCAGCCGCCCGGCGCGATGCTTTAGCCGACTCAGCCCAGCGTCAGGCGGACGAACTTGCGCTTGCCGACCTGCAGCACGCGAGTGCCGGCGTCGAGCTTGAGTGTGCGGTCCTCGACCACCACGCCGTCGACGCGCACGCCGCGCTGCTCGAGCATGCGCAGCGCCTCGGCGGTCGACGGCACCAGGCCGGCCGCCTTCAGCGCCGCGGCCAGTCCGATCCCGCCCGCCGGCAGTTCCAGCCGCAGCTCCTTGATGTCGTCGGGTACGCCGCCGCGCGCGCGCAGTTCGAAGTCGGCCTGCGCCGCGTCGGCCGCGGCCGCATCGTGGAAGCGGGTGACGATTTCGCGCGCCAGCTGCACCTTGGCGTCCTTCGGATTGCGCCCGCCCTCGACTTCGGCCTTCAGGCGCGCGATCTCGTCGAGCGGGCGGAACGACAGCAGCTCGTAGTAGCGCCACATCAAGGTGTCGCTGATCGACAGCAGCTTGGCGTACATCGATGCCGGCGCCTCGTGGATCCCGATGTAGTTGCCTTTCGACTTCGACATCTTGTCGACACCGTCCAGGCCCTCGAGCAGCGGCATGGTCAGGATGCATTGCGGTTCCTGGCCGTATTCCTTCTGCAGGTCGCGGCCGACCAGCAGGTTGAATTTCTGGTCGGTGCCGCCGAGCTCGAGGTCGGCGTGCAGCGCCACCGAGTCGTAGCCCTGCATCAGCGGGTAGAGCAGTTCGTGCATCGCGATCGGCACCCCGGCGCGGAAGCGCTGGGTGAAGTCCTCGCGCTCGAGCAGCCGCGCCACCGTGTACCGGGCCGCCAGCCTGATCATGCCGTCGGCACCCAGCCCTTCGCTCCATTCCGAGTTGTAGCGGATCTCGGTGCGTTCGGGGTCGAGCACCAGGCTGGCCTGCGCGTAATACGTCTTTGCGTTGGCCTGGATCTGTTCGATGGTCAGTGGCGGACGCGTGGTGTTGCGACCCGACGGGTCACCGATGCGCGAGGTGAAGTCTCCGATCAGGAAAATCACCGTGTGGCCGAGGTCTTGCAGTTGCCGCAGCTTGTTCAGCACCACGGTATGACCGAGGTGGATGTCGGGCGCCGTCGGGTCGAGGCCGAGCTTGATGCGCAGCGGCTTTCCGGTCTTCTCGCTGCGCGCAAGTTTGGCCACCCAATCGGATTCGACCAGCAGTTCGGCGCAGCCGCGGCGGGTCACGGAGAGGGCGTGACGCAACGATTCGGGCAAACCGGAGGCTTCCGAGGCTTGCGTCCGTTCGGTGTTACTTGAGTCAACCATCGGTGTTTCCACTGAAATTCGCATCGGGGATGCTAGACTGAACAGCTGGTTATTGCGGCCGCGGGCTTGACGCTTGGCGATGCGTGGAGATGCGCTGCGGCTTGCAGTGTATTGGACGCGCTGCCAGTGCCTGTCAGCGAGCGCGCGTTGCCGATGATCCGTTCGTTCCGTTGCCGTTGCGGCGGCGGGTTTCATCGCCACTCGAAGTCGATGGGAGTGTGCATGTCCTGGCTTTCCACTGAGGCAGCTCGCGTCGCGCGGCGCGCGCGCGCCGCGCGTGAAGCGGTCGAGCGCCACCCGGGGCGGGTCGCCGGAGCCGTTGGCTCGGTCCTGCTGTTCACCAGCGTCACGGCGTTCGGCCTGGCCGAATACGGCCCGCAGCCCAAGCTGCCCCCGGTCTCGCTGGTGCAGCAGCCGCTGCGGCTCGACCTCGGCGCCCAGCTGCAGCAGCTCGACGCCCAGCCACAGGTCGCGTACACGTCGACCGAGGTTCGCCGCGCCGACAGCGTCGATTCGCTGCTGCGGCGCCTGCAGGTCACCGACCCGGCGCAATTGCGCGCCCTCGCCGCCGACGCCTCGGTGCGCAGGGTCTTGCGCGAGGCATACGGGCCGGTCAGCGCCGAAGTCGACAGCATCGGCCGCCTGCACCGGCTGCAGGCGCAGCTGTCGCCGGTGCACCAGGCCAATGGCGTGAGCTGGACCCAGCTCGACGTCGTCGCGCAGGACGACGGCTCGCTGCGCAGCAGCCTGCATGCGATGCAGGCGCAGGCGCAGACCCGGATCGTCAGCGGCGTCGTGCACAGTTCGCTGTTCGCCGCGGCCGACGCGATCGGGATGCCCGAGCAGGTGGTCGCGCAGCTGGGCAACCTGTTCGCCGGCGAAGTCGACTTCCGTCGCGACCTGCGACCCGGCGATCGCTTCCGCGTCGCCTACCGCGTCTATGTCGCGCAGGGACGGGTGCTGCGCATCGGCCGCATCCTGGCCGCGCGCGTTTCGACGCACGACGGGGTGCACGAGGCGGTCTGGTTCGACTCGCCGCAGAAGCCCGCCGCCGCTGGCTACTACACGCCCGGCGGGGGCAGCATCGCGCGCGCGTTCCTGCTGTCGCCGCTCGCTTACAACCGCATGACTTCAGGTTACGGCTGGCGCATCAGCCCGATTTTCCACAAGCCCGAATTCCACAAGGGAATCGACCTCGCGGTCCCGATCGGCACTCCGGTGCGCACCATCGCCGACGGGCGCGTCGTCCACGTCGGCCCTGGAACCGGCTACGGCAAGTACGTCAAGATCGACCACCCCGGCGGATTCGCGACGATCTATTCGCACCTGAGCAAGTACGAGGTCCATGTTGGCGAGCAGGTCAAGCAGGGCGAGGTGGTCGCGTTGTCGGGCAACACCGGCTGGTCGACCGGACCGCACCTGTACTTCCAGTTCTTTGTCAACGGCCGCCCGGTGAATCCGAATCTGATCGCCCATTACTCGCCGAAGGGCAAGGCGGTTCCGACCTCGCTGAAGCCGCAGTTCCTCGCCGAGGCACGAGTCGGCACGCAGCTGCTCGACCTGCTGCCGCGGACCGCGGTGGCCAGCGCCGGACTCGACTGAAGCGGTGCGCGCGCGCGCGCACCGGCCGGCGCCCGCAGGCGGCCGCATGCACGGGCTGTACGTCGGGCTGATGTCGGGGACCTCGCTCGATGGCGTCGATGCGGTGCTGCTGGGAATCGACGATGGCGGGATGGCGCTGCGCGGACACGTCCAGTGGCCGTTGCCGGCAACATTGCGCGACGCTCTGGACGCGCTGAACCGAAGCGGCGACGATGAGCTGCACCGCGCCCAGCTGGCGGCGTTGGGGCTGGCTGACTGTTATGCCGACGCGGTCGCCGCGTTGCTTGCGACCACCGCAGTGCGCGCGGGCGCGGTGCGCGCGATCGGCGCGCACGGCCAGACCGTGCGCCACCGGCCGGAGTTGGGCTATACGGTTCAGCTCAACGCACCGGCTCGGCTGGCCGAGCGCTGCGGGATCACGGTGGTGGCCGATTTCCGCAGCCGCGACATCGCCGCCGGCGGCCAGGGCGCGCCGCTGGTGCCTGCGTTCCATCGCGCCTGGTTCGGCAGGCCCGGCGAGGCGCTTGCAGTGCTCAATCTCGGCGGAATCGCGAACCTCAGCCTGCTCGACGCTGCGGGAGGCGAGGTCGGCTTCGATTGCGGTCCGGGCAACACCCTGCTCGACGCCTGGGTGCAGCGCCATCTGGGGCGTGCGTACGACGCTGCCGGAGCGTGGGCGGCAGGCGGCGAGCCGCTGCCCGCGTTGCTCGCCAGCCTGCTTGCCGACCCGTACTTCGCTGCCGCGCCGCCGAAGAGCACCGGGCGCGACCGCTTCCACCTTGACTGGCTGCAGCGCGCGCTCGACTCCCAGCCTGCCGCTTCGCCGCAGCGGGTTCAGGCGACTCTGGCCGAGCTCAGTGCGCGCGCTGCGGCCGACGCACTGCGCGCGCATGCGCCGGACACGGTCGAATTGCTGGTCTGCGGCGGCGGGGCCTGCAATGACGACCTGATGGCGCGTCTGCGCAGATTGCTGCCTGGCGTGGCAGTGCACGACAGCGCAACGCGTGGTCTGCCAGCGCAGCAGGTCGAGGGCGCCGCTTTCGCCTGGTTGGCGGCGCGCACGCTGGCCGGATTGCCGGGCAATGCGCCGGCGGCAACCGGAGCGCGCGGGCCGCGCGTGCTCGGCGCGATCCATCCTGCCTGAAGCGCGCTGGCCCGCGGATACTGCGCCAACAGGCTCGCCCGAAAACGACAAGCGCCGCCTCGCGGGCGGCGCGTGCGCAATCCGCTTGCGGTCAGACCGAGAACGACGAACCGCAGCCGCAGGTCGTGGACGCGTTCGGATTCTTGATCACGAACTGCGCGCCCTCGAGCCCTTCCTTGTAGTCGATCTCGGCGCCGGTCAGGTATTGCAGGCTCATCGCGTCGATCAGCAGCGTGACCCCGTTCTTGACCATCTGCATGTCGTCGTCGTTGACGGCTTCGTCGAACGTGAATCCGTACTGGAAGCCCGAACACCCGCCTCCCTGCACGAACACGCGCAGCTTGAGTTCGGGGTTGCCTTCTTCGTCGATCAGTTCCTTGACTTTCGCCGCGGCGCTGTCGGTGAACAGCAATGGATCGGGCATTGCCGAATCGGCGGCGTTGTCAATCACAGCGCTCATCGCATTCTCCTCATGTACCGGCGATTTTAGGCTTTCGAGCAGTCGGGCGCTGAAAACCCTTTGCGCAGTCAGGGCAGGAGCGCAGGCGCTTCCAGTCCGGTCGTTTCGGGCAGGCCGAACATCAGGTTCATGTTCTGCACCGCCTGCCCAGCGGCGCCCTTGGTCAGGTTGTCCTGCACGACGAGGATCATCGCGGTATCGGGCAACGGCCTGTGCACCGCCACGCGCAGCAGGTTGGCGCCGCGCACGCTGCGGGTGTCGGGTGCGCTGCCCGCCGGAAGCACGTCGACGCACGGTTCTTCGCGGTAACTGTCGGCGTAAAGCGCCTGCAGATCGAGCGTCTGCGCCTGGGGCGACAGCCGCGCGTACAGCGTGCTGTGCATGCCCCGGATCATCGGCGCCAGATGCGGGGTGAATACGCAGCGCAGCGCCGGGTCGCCGCTGAGGCGGCGCAGTTCCTGTTCGATCTCGGGGCCGTGGCGGTGCCCGGAGACACCATAGGCCTTGAAGTTGTCTGCCGCCTCGGCGAACAGGGTGCCGATCTCGGCTTTGCGCCCGGCGCCGGACACGCCGGACGCGCAACTGGCGATCAGGTGGCCGGTGTCGACCGCCCCCGGCTGGCGCAACAGCGGCGCCAGGCCGATCTGCACGGTGGTCGGGTAGCAGCCCGGGTTGGCCACGATGCGGGCGTCGCGGATCGCGTCGCGGTTGAGCTCAGGGAGTCCGTAGGCGGCTTCGCGCAGCAGCTCGGGGCACGCGTGCGGCATGCCGTACCAGCGCTCGAAGGTCGCCGTGTCGCGCAGCCGGAAGTCGGCCGCCAGGTCGATGATGCGCACTCCGGAGTCGACCAGTGCCCGCGCCTGCTGCATCGCGACGCCGTGCGGGGTGGCGAAGAACACCACGTCGCAGTCGCGCAGCGGGGCTTCGTCGGGTGTCGAGAATTGCAGGTCGGTGTGCCCGCGCAGGCTCGGAAACATGTCCGCGACCGCGCTGCCCGCCTCCTTGCGCGAGGTGATCGCACGCAAGCGCGCCGCGGGGTGGCGCAGCAGCAGGCGCAGCAGTTCCACCCCGGTGTAGCCGGTGCCGCCGACGATGCCGATATTCAGTGCGCGCTGCATGATGCCCTGGTGTCGTGTGCCTCCGGCGCCATGTTAGCGCCCGAGGGTCGCAGACCGCTCACGCCGCGAGCACGCCGCGGCGCAACTGGTCGAGTTCGAGGCTCTCGAACAAGGCCTTGAAGTTGCCTTCGCCGAACCCCTGGTCTCCCTTGCGTTCGATGACTTCGAAGAAGATCGGGCCGATCACGGGTTGGGTGAAGATCTGCAACAGCAGCCGACGCTGCGGCTGCACCGTGCCGTCGAGCAGGATGCGGTTGCGCTGCAACCGGGCAGTATCCTCGCCGTGGCCGGGAAGCCGTTTGTCGAGCAGTTCGTAATAGGTGTCCGGGGTCTCGAGGAACGCCACGCCGTTGGCGCGCAGCGCCTCGACCGTGGCGTGGATGTCGGGCGTCGACAGCGCGATGTGCTGGATTCCCTCGCCGTGGTACAGGTCGAGGAACTCCTGGATCTGCCCAGGTTTGTCCAGGCCTTCCTCGTTGATCGGGATGCGGATCTTGCCGCACGGGCTGGTCATCGCCTTGCTGCGCAGCCCGGTGACCCGGCCTTCGATGTCGAAGTGGCGGATTTCGCGGAAATTGAACATGCGCGCGTAGAAATCGGCCCATTCTGCCATCCCGCCGCGGTAGACATTGTGGGTCAGGTGGTCGATGCCGACCAGTCCGGCGCCTGCGTGCGCGCAGTCGTCGAGGGCTTCGAAATCGACGTCGTAGATCGAGATGTCCCCGATTCCTCCGTGGCGCCCTCCCTTGCCGCGCCAGCGGTCGACAAAATAGATCAGGCTGTCGCCGATTCCTTTGATCGCCGGTATGTTCAGTTCCATCGGGCCGCCGTGGCCGTCGAAGCCCCAGGCGCCGAGTTCCCGTGCCCGGCGCCAGGCGTGCGCAGCGTCGGCCACGCGCAGCCCGATCGCGCAGATGCTCGGTCCGTGGCGGCGCGCGAAGCGTTGCGCGAACGAGTCGGGCTCGGCGTTGACGATGAAGTTCACCCCCCCCTGCCGCCACAGGGTCACGTTCTTGTGCCGGTGGCGCGCCACCGCGCGGAACCCGAGTTGCGCGAACAGCGCGCCCAGCCTGTCCGGCTCGGGTGCGGCGTATTCGATGAACTCGAAGCCGTCGGTTCCCATCGGGTTGTCGGTGGCTTGCTCCGTCATGCCGATCTCCTGATATCGCGATATCGATTGTTGAGACTGTAGACCAAGCAGGGTGGGGATTTTCGGAATTCTGGCGCACAATGCGCGGGATTTCGGGTAAAACATGCGCATTGAGCCATTCATACGCATGAAAAATGCAAAGCCGGAACGACCTTGACCGCATCGACCGCGCGCTGCTGCGCGCCCTGCAGCGCGACGCGCGGCTGACCCAGGAACAACTCGCCGAGCGCGTCGGCCTGTCGGCCTCGGCGGTGCAGCGCAGGCTGCGGCGGCTCGAACAAATCGGCGTGATCCGCGGCTACGCGGCTGTTCTCGAAGCCGCGGCGCTCGGGCTCGGACTCAGCGCGGTGATCAACGTGCGGCTCGAGAAGCACCGCGCCGACACCTTGCGCTCGCCGCTCGACGCCTTCCGCGCCGCAGTCGCCGGCTGGCCCGAGGTCGTCGAATGCCTCGCCCTGACCGGAGAGATGGACTACGTGCTGCGCGTCCAGGTCGCCGACATGGAGCACTACGCGCGATTCGTGCTCGAAACGCTGATGCGGCACGAAAGCGTGGCCGACCTCAAGTCCAGCTTCGTGCTGGCACAGGTCAAGCCGTACGCCGGCTACGCGCTCTGAGCCCCGCTGCGGCGACGTCCCAGCTTCAGCGCGAAATCGATTCCGCCAGTCGCGTCCTCGAGCCACTCGTCGAGACGGCTGCGCAGGTCCCCGGGGGGCACCTGCAGCACACCTTCGGTGTCGCTGCCGCTGACGTGGACCCGCATGCCGGCGCGGCGCGCGATGCGCACCATCGGCGCGTTGTGCGTCAGGCACTGCATGGTCAGACACGCGATGCCGCGATTGCGGGCGTGGATCGCCGCCCGCTCGAACAGCCGGGTTCCGATTCCCTTGCCGCGGCCTGCCGGCAAGACCGAGACGCCGAACTCGGCGTTGCCGTCTCCGGGCAGCGCGAGGTGGGCCGCGGCGATCAGCTGCAAGCGCCGGTTGAACACGCCATACACCTCGTCGCGCACGAAGTCGATGTGGTCGACATAGGCGTTCACCTGAGCGTCGCTGGCGGCGCATCCGAACCGCAGGTAGCGGTCCGCTGCGTCGAGCGCGAGCAGGTGTCTGCGCAGCATGTCGCGATGCTCGGCGCCGAGCGCACGGATCGGCACCAGCGCGAGACGCTGGCCAAAATCCGGCCAGAGATCGCGCTCGGTCGAAGGTCCTGCTGACGTACGCTCGTTAGGAGACATGATGAGCCGCATTTTAGTCGAGCCCAACACCATTTGTTGCGCTGCAACAAGAATTTTGCGGGAAGCTGCCTTCGGATTCGGCCGCCATCGAACTTGGCTGGCGCGGCGTTTGCCTGTAGAATGGGCAGTTCCGGTTTTTTGGCCACCGGAATCATGCGCGGATCGAAATGCGGAAATGCGCGGATCGAACGCGATCCGGCAGTCCATCGAGCGCCTCGCGCGACCTCCCCGCGCGCGGCTCCGGGCGCAGCAGGATCGATGCGCGCATCAGGGAGAGCCCGATTTCGCCGCGCGTTGCGCGGCGGCAACTACGGGACAGAACGGCCGCAACCCCTTACGGGAACGACATCCATGAAGACCTTCAGCGCCAAGCCGGCCGAAGTGAAGCATGAATGGTTTGTGATCGACGCCACGGACAAGGTCCTCGGTCGTGTTGCCAGCGAAGTGGCACGACGCCTGCGCGGCAAGCACAAAGCCATTTACACGCCTCACGTTGACACCGGTGACTACATCGTCGTCGTCAATTCGTCGAAATTGCGCGTCACCGGCAACAAGGCCGACGACAAGATCTATTACCGCCACACCGGGTACCCGGGCGGCATCTATGCGACGCGCTTCAAGGACATGCAGGCGCGTCACCCGGGCCGCGCGCTGCAGCTGGCGGTCAAGGGCATGCTGCCGAAGGGACCGCTCGGCTACGCGATGATCAAGAAGCTGAAGATCTATGCCGGCGCCGAGCATCCGCACAGCGCGCAGCAACCGAAGTCCCTGGACCTTTAAGGAGCGGCCATGATCGGAGATTGGAATTACGGCACCGGCCGCCGCAAGAGCTCGGTCGCCCGCGTGTTCCTGAAGAAGGGCAGCGGCAACATCACGGTCAACGGACTGGCGCTGCAGGAGTACTTCGGTCGCCAGACGTCGATCATGGTGGTCAAGCAGCCGCTGGTGCTGACGCAGAACGAAGCGCTGTTCGACATCAAGGTCAACGTCCGCGGTGGCGGCGAATCCGGCCAGGCCGGCGCGGTGCGCCACGGCATCACCCGCGCGCTGATCGACTACGACGCCAGCCTGAAGCCGACGCTGTCGAGCGCGGGTTTCGTCACCCGCGACGCGCGCGAAGTCGAACGCAAGAAGGTCGGCCTGCACGGCGCCCGTCGGCGCAAGCAGTTCTCGAAGCGCTGATCGCCAGCGTTTTTCGACCGAAAGGCCCGTCCATGCGACGGGCTTTTTTTGTGGTGCGGGTGTTAATAAGCAGATGACCAAAACACCGCAAAATCAATGGGTTAGATCGCATTTGAGGCGACCCGAACCTAGAATCGCCCTCCCGCCGCAGCCCGCTGAGCGCGCCGCCGCTGGCGCGCGCCCACACCACAAACTCAGTGACGGCCGCCGTGCCTCGTGGCTTTGATCGCTCGCGCAGTAAGCCAACGAGCGAAACTGCCCCAATTTGGACCGTAAGAGCCCATCCGCGCCGTCGATTGACGCTTCCTACCCGCGCGGAGTGATCGCGACCACGCCCGTCCCAATCCCGCCATCCGGCATCCGGGAAATTTGCAGGGTTACTTTTGACAGGAACCTTGCCGGCGTCGCGATCCATCTCATGACGGCAACCTTCTCCGGCCCCCCGGGGATATCACTGCCTGTGCGCTGTGCCTGAAGCAGATCTTGAACCACTCCCGCGGCTAGATCTGGGATGCTCAACAAGTCGTCCAAGTGACTCCTGTCAGCAAATGACTTCCCAAACCCAAGAAGGCGCGGCTGTTTACGCATATAAACCGCTAAAACACTTTGGAAGGCTTTTTGCGTATCAGCGAAGTCACGCTTCGAGCCATTCTCGTTGATCGAATCGTTGTCGCTATACCAAAGAAATTTCTGGTCTTCACTGACAAGAATGGCAGTGAACGCGGCCAGCGCGTGACATACGCGAAAAAGCTTCTCTGAGGCGGCCCCTTCCCACACCCCTAGATTGTTTTCTGCCAGATGCCTCGCCATGAAGTCGTACGTAGGCTTTTTGTCCCACCCAAACACCGTATCAATACGCTTGTCAATGGCGAGCGTAATAACCGAACCATGAACAAGCGAATCGACAATACGGAGAAATCCTCCTAGCGCTCTGCTCCTTGGCCCGTGCTTGAGTTCTTTGTAGGCAAATTCGCTATATGGATCGAGAAGACCATGTTTCTCTCGAAGGTCTCGCACCTTCTCAGAAAACGGCCCCACCTTGCTGTACGCCAAAAACAGAAAGGAGTAGGTGTAAAAGCACGCTGATGAGTGCTCGCCACCAAAATCCGACATCACGGCAACACTCTCATCGTCAGAGAAATCGGGAAGTTCAGCGATGTTACCAAGAAGATCCGATAGCAATCTTGAAAAATAGGGCGGCTCTGCGACCGTCAATGGCAACTTGAATGGCCCGCTTTTTCGAATTTTTTGGGGTACATCCACACGGAGGGCCCTTCCCACACGCGACGGAGAATACGCGCGACCGACATCAGACACGGCCTGCGCCACTCCAGACAAACTGAATGGAGGTCTGCTACTCCGCATCTAATAGCGTCTGTTGAAGCGGCCGAGCAACAACGCTGTTAATCTGCTTTGTCATCGCTCGCCGAATCCTTCTCGATGTGGCCTAGCGCAAAAGCCACGTAGCTCAATAGCGATATTGCTTTGCAGCCGTTTAACTTCGTGCCGTAATCAACGACCTCTCCGTGAAGGACCATGTGCCGATTAAGGCCATCAAAACCCTCGGGCCGTTCACGGCTACTTAGATTGATGGCCGACTTTTCTTGCAAAGGCCAGAGCAAACCACCAAGCCAGCTCTTCGCCATTTCGGTTTGCACGGAGATATCTATGGCGCCTGCCGTTTCAGGCCTGCCTTTGGCGCTCTTGAAAAATAGGCGCTGCACATTGTCATAGCACAGCCCGTCGACTTGAGTAAGTACAAGGGGGATTGAGAGGTCAAACATTCCGTTCGCGTGCGCGCGAAACGCAGACTCGATGAGTTTTGATCTGCGTGGCGCAAAATTCTTAATCTCAGACTCAATGCTTGCAAGATTTGATTCAATGTGCTCTACAAGCGCACTATCAACCTCGCTGACCTTGCCCTCACTGAGCATCGTAGCGAGAGTTTTTGGCCAAGTGATCGGCATCTCAGGGCTGATATACCACCCGGCGCGCCCCAATACAACGACTTCTTCATCCCAAGACACAACGGGAATCTTGAAATCTTTGCGGATACGACTGCCTAGCTCACGCAACCCCTCAATGAACTTGTCGTCGAATAGCTTGTAGCCTGAAATGGCCCGGTTCATCCACGCCGGGAGCTGAGCCGCCGCGCGCTCGATGGATCTCAACGCCTCGGAGGTCTCCGGAGAGACGCGCAACGGAGAAAACTTAATCGGCTTGAGCCACTCCGCGGGGCGCAGGAAATTGGGATCCATCTCGTTACCCATATATTTGGAATATTCCCCAAACACACAGCTTAATATGTCGCTGGCAGCGCCGCCGCGACATCCCGAAACGCAGCCAGCGCTGCTTCAAGATGGTCGATGATTTCTTGCTGCAGCACGGCCGGTGGAGGCAAGTCCTCCAGACTTTCGAGGCTAGCGTCCTTGAGCCAGAATACGTCTAGGCTCGCTTTGTCTCGAGCGACGAGCTCGTCGTACGAATAGAACTTGAAGCGCTCGCTCTCGATGCGATCGTGCCGATTTTCCGGGTTGTAGCACTTGATGAAATCCTGCAAGTCCTCGGTCTTTAGTGACCTAGTCTTGAGCGTGAAGTGCTTGTTGGTACGAAGGTCGTAAAACCAAATCCCCTTCGTCTGCGTCTTGGCGCCCTTCGGCGCATTGTCGAAGAACACCACATTGGCCTTTACCCCTTGCGCATAAAAGATCCCCGTGGGAAGGCGCAGAATGGTGTGGACATCACAGGTCTCGAGCAGCTTGCGTCGAATTTTCTCGCCAGCGCCACCTTCAAACAGGACGTTGTCGGGAAGCACAACAGCCGCCTTGCCGTCGACCTTCAACATACTCACGATGTGCTGCAAGAAGTTGAGCTGCTTGTTCGAGGTCGTCTCCCAAAAATCCTGGCGCTCATAGGTCAGCGCATCCAGATCTTCTTCGCCATCCTCATTGGTGATGGTCATGCTGCTTTTCTTGCCAAACGGCGGATTTGCAAGCACGTAATCGGCATGAACGCGCGGCTCGGAAATGAGTGCGTCTGACCGGTCGACGCTCGGCTCACCGTTGAGCTCTCCGATATTGTGCAGATACATGTTCATCAGGCACAACCGCCGCGTACCCGCAACAATCTCATTGCCGTAGAAAGTCTTGTCTCGCAAGAACTCCTTTTGGCGCTTGTCAAGACGCGCGCCAGGCCTGGTGAGCCATTTATAGGCCCCGAGAAAAAACCCGCCTGTGCCGCACGCTGGATCGGCGATGACTTTCATGGGCTCCGGGCGAATGCACTCGACCATCGCTTCAATGACCGCCCGCGGAGTGAAGTACTGCCCAGCACCACTCTTGGTGTCCTCGGCGTTCTTCTGCAAGAGGCCCTCGTAGAGGTCGCCCTTGGTGTCGCTGTCCAGGCTGATCCAATTCTCGCCGTCGATCATCTGAACCAGGCGTGCAAGCTTGGCTGGGTCCTGAATCTTGTTCTGGGCCTTGAAGAAGATCGCGCCAAGCATGCCAGGTTGGTCGCCCAGGTGAAGCAGCGTGGCGAGATACTGCGCCTCTAGTGGCGCGCCCGACATGCTACGCAGCCTCTGCCAGCCGTAGCCCTCGGGAATCTGGGTCGGCCGGTTATAGGGCTCTTGCGAGTACTCATGAGCAAGCTTGAGAAATAGCAGGTAGGTGATCTGCTCGAGGTAATCACCATAGCCGACGCCATCATCGCGCAGAGTATTGCAAAAATTCCAGATTTTCTGGACGAGGGTTGCTGAATTCATGGGTTCGTCTTTCGGCTGCAATGTTATGCAGAAACAGTCAGAGCCGTCTTTTGGGTGGTGCGCGGCTTCGCGGTGCCTTTTTTGCGCTCATTCCGAATACGATCGAGCAGTACGCTGGCGGGCTCGTCCGACGAATCTTGGGGAACCAGTTCGCCGGCGAAGGCGGCCTGGAGGATGTTTTGCCGCTGAACTTCGATTTGTCTTAGCAAGCTCTCAACAGCACTCTCCTGCCTGGCAATTTGCTCCATCGAAACGTCGATTGCGCGCACAATTTCTTGCATTTCGGTGAGCGGAGGGAGGGGAAGGGGAATTCGCTCAACAGTAAATTTGTTAAGCGCTGGCTGGTTATTGCCGCTGCTGCCACGCCGAGTTTCCTCGTACCGCGACCACAGCCAGTAGTATACGAACTCAGGAGGCGCGGGGGACTCGGAGACCCAAATAGCTGCACAATTTTGATTGTTTGCGGCTGGAATATCAATAATCGCCACCTGCCCTCGTGTTTTCCCCTCACCGATCATACCCAGGAGGACGCTTCCAATTGGATTGATTTGCGTGCTGCTGTTGGACAATCCTGTGGGGGTGATACGTTCCTTGGTACTTCTGATGCGATTAAAACGCACTTCCCCCGAGCTGACCCATGGCACTGTTCCGTTCCAGTAACTTTTTTCCTTTCGACTGGGCGTTGCCCCGACGACGATCTGAAAGCATTCACCCAACGAACTCCAGCGCCAGCCGTTTGGCAACCCCGGCAGCTCAGCGGTGTCCGGTAGTACGGGCGCGGGATATTTGCCCTGCCAATCCTTCGGTGGGCGCTTACCTTGGGCCTCGAATTTGGCCAACTGTCTAGCCTCCCACCGCGCTCGCCGCTCGGTCAGGATTCTCTCCAGCAGCTGCGTGCCTGTTTCGATCGGCTTGTTTTTGGCGCGCCAAGCAGCTGTGAGATCACCCTCCACCGCTGCCTTCAATAGGGATTGCCGAAAGGCTTTGAGCTTTTGCTGCGCTGCCTTTAGTTCAGCAACGCCAGCGTCGAGGTCCGAAAGCAGTTCGTCGGCCTTTTCCGCGATTCTCTGCTGCTCCGCGCGTGGCGGGAGCGGAAGCAGGATATCGTTGATCGTTTTCGATGAGAGATGTTTTACCGTGATTGAAGGCGTATTGGCGTTGATAGCCGACAGATAGCCTGGAAGCAAGAGCGACAAGAATTGCTTGTCATAGAATTTCTCGTTTGTCGTGATTTTGCAAACGCGCTGATTCAATAGTGCTGGCGAGGATGCCCAGTGAGCTGAGTTGAAGTCGCCGTCCATTCCAACTAGCAGATCTCCACTGTGGATAACAAAGTCGGCGTCGAATGCCCCGCTGTAATAGGTCGCGGTTCGTCCGGGCAAGACGTCTCGTATCCTAGCTAGCGGCATTCCTTGCTCGGAGTTGAAATTCGCGGAATCGAATGGGTAGCCATTTAACACAGCCGCCACTTCGCCAAGACGAACCCGTTCCCAAGTTGGGTGTTTCCCTAGCAACCCCGTGCGATCTTCCGCAACAATCTCCGCAACTGATTTTGTAAACGCCATCACGCGACCAATTTTTGGTTCATCTCATCTATCAAGACATCGAGTTCTTTGCCGAACAAGGCCCAGGCCTTCTGCAACCCACCCTTCTCCGCCATGCCGGGCAACTCGAGGTCGTCCCGAGCAATACAGTAGCTGCTGGAAATATGGTCTTTCATGAGCCGAAGCCAGTCCATTTGCTCAGGCGTGAAGGACGTGCTCCGCTGGGCGTTGTGGCGGAAGACCCATGCCTGGAATCGCCGGTCAACTTCATCGGCGAACGGCTTGAGCTCGGGGTCGATTCCCAGCGCGAAGCGGACCAAGGAGACGAGATCTGTCAACTGGCGTGCCCGACCGGCCCCCTTGACTTTGCTGCCGTTGACGCGTGCGTAGGCCTCCCAGAGCTTGTCCGTCGTGAGCATGAGCGGTGGACGCGACAGGTGGTCGTGGAGGTCCTCGATCATCTCGAACGTCAATCCCCGCCGCTGGAACGGCTGCTGGTAGAAGAATGCCAGGCCGGCGATCTCGTCCTTGTCCTTTTGGGACTCCAAGTAGTCCGAGAAGGTCTTGAGGATGTCGCCGGCTTGCTCCTCTTGTGCATCCTTGAAGCCCGCGAACGTGACGCGGTCCAGGTTGACGTGGTCGATGATCTGCTCGATATCACGCCGGGCGCCATCAAGGGCGTCGCGCAAGTCGGGATCGTCGAACGGCGCGCAGGCAGCTCGGACACGCTGGTCACGCGCGGCCTCGATCTCGCTGGGCAGGAGCGTGTCCTCGGTTCGCTCGAGGCCGTTTTTTGCTGCCGTCTCCAGCGCGGTCGATACGATCAAATCGGGATCAACTGAGTTGGCCACCGCCTTCGCCAGTTCAGCAACAGGAATGCCCTTGGAAATCTTCTCGATTTGACGTTGTGCCTTCTGATCAAGTTGCTTGTTCAACCGAATCAAGCGATTTGCGAGCGACAGAAGTGTATCGTTATCTGGCTGCCCGAGTGCAACGGCCTCCAGGAGAGACTTCAAGGGAACGCCAGGCTTCTTCTCGAGCGGGCGGCTTTGCGTTTTGAGCGATTTCTCAACGCCTACGGCATCGATTAGCACAAACCGCGTCTTCGGCCCTTCTGCGCTACCGCTGACGCGCTTGAGTCCATCAGCGTCCAGGCTCCGTACGCCACGACCCTTCATTTGCTCATAGTAGCTCTTGCTGCGAACGTCGCGCATGAACAGAAGGACTTCGAGAGCCTTCACATCCGTACCGGTTGCAATCATGTCAACTGTGACGGCGATTCGCGGGTAGAAGTCATTGCGGAAGCTCGATAGCACGCTATCGGGGTCTTCTTCTGCTTTGTACGTTACCTTCTTGCAGAAGGCGTTTCCTTGGCCATACACCTCACGGACTATCCGGATGATGTCGTCGGCGTGGCTGTCGGTTTTTGCAAAAATGAGCGTCTTAGGCGTTTCCTCCCGAGTGGGGTAGATTTCCGTCTCGACCGCGCGTTTCATCGCCTCAATCACCTGGCGAATCTGGCTCGGATTGACGACGGATCGATCGAGCTCCTTGCCCTCGTATACCGTCTCTTCCTCGGTCTCAGCCCACCGCTTCTTACGCGTCTCGCGATCTCGATGGTCGACCCATTCTCTCGCCTCGATCTTGCCGCCCTTTTGCGAGATCTCGGTTTCGATCAGATAGACGTCATACCCGACGTTCACGCCATCAATGACGGATTGCTCGTAGGTGTACTCAGAGACGACGTTTTCGTTGAAAAAGCCGTAGGTCCGCTTATCCGGTGTTGCGGTCAAACCGATCAAGAACGCATCGAAGTAGTCGAGAACCTGCTTCCAGACGTTGTAGATCGAGCGATGGCACTCATCGATGATGATGAAATCAAAGGTCTCGACGGGGATTGCTGGGTTGTAGCGCACCTGCCTCGGAAGTGGAATGGCACCCGACATCTCCGATAGCGGAGTGTCTTCAAGTGATTCATCCAGAGGTGCTCCAGACAGCATCGAATACATGCGCTGGATCGTGCTGATGCAAACTTTCGCGCTGGGATCAATCGTGCCGCCCGTCAGCCGCTGCAGATTGTAGAGTTCCGGGAATTTTCGCGGATCGTCTGGCGGCGTGTAAGCGGCAAATTCTTGGTTGGCTTGCTTGCCAAGATTTCGGGTGTCGACAAGAAAAAGAATACGCTTGGCACCCGCGTACTTGATCAATCGATAGACGGATGTGTTTGCCAGAAACGTCTTGCCTGCGCCGGTTGCCATGCTGACGAGAGCGCGCGGTTTGTTGGCCGCGAATGAGCGCTCGAGCGCCTCGGCGGCTACAAACTGGCAATCACGTAAACCATCGGGCCGAATTGGCGGCAGGCCGCTGCGCAGTCGCGACCGAAGCGTAGAAGTCTCTGCGAGCCACTCAGCGAGTTGCTCCGGTCGGAAGAAGTGGAAGATTTCGCGCGAGCGCGGAAACGGGTCTTCGTTGTCGGTGAATCGAATGATTTGCCCGGTTGCCTCGAAGCGAAAGCGCAGAGGCTTCTCCGACTTAATTCCCGGCAGCTTTGAGCTCGCATACCGCCCGCTCTGCTCTTCCACGACCGTTATGTTTTGGCCTGCCTCGTCTTTCTTTGCTTCGATGACGCCTACAGGATTGCGGTCCAAGAAGACGATGTAATCGCCAGGCCCCGTATCGGTGTGGAGTTCTCGTACGATGACACCGCGACTTGCGGAAAGGTTAAGCCTACCCTTGTCCTGGATGACCCATCCAGCCTCTTCGAGCTTTCGGTCAATTACTTCGCGCGCTTTGTCTTCAGGTGTCATATAGTTGCCTCATGCTCAGATCTCGGGCCGCTATAAGCCCCTGTTCCACTGCAGTTCAACAGTTGACGCGCGGAAAGATTTTCGTTCGCGGAGGCGCTCCGCCACGAGTTGCACCTCTACGAGCATCAGGCTGCGCGGGCTAGGCAGGCAACATGAGACGCGTTGAAGTTCCTGAGGATCGTAACCCCTATCGGTTTGGTGATGGATAGTGATGCGGTCGTGGTCGGCATGGCCTCGACGGGAATCCCGTTCTCGCGGGCTTTGAACAAGCGACAGGTGCCATGAGCGACGCACGCGTCTTCACGCGGACAGTCCATGTCCACGACCTTCCTGGAATCCCGGTCGGCCCGAGGATTTCGCAAGTCCTGGATGACATCACGTGCGAGGGGCGCTGGGCACGCGTGGTGCAGGGTTTGCATGAATGCGGATGGACCGACTACTTCCAACAGGCATTCGCGTCCTACTGGATCACGGCCGGCCACCATATCCGGCACCAGATTGGCGACGACCGGCGACTCGCTGAGATCCTCAGGAAGGTCCTGCCTCCGTATGCTGGCGAGGCGTTGCTGCTCTACCGGGGTGAAAACGCTGCGGCCCTCGAGGCCGGGCGCGTCGGGTTCGCCTGGACACCACTCCGGGATGTCGCCGAAATGTTCGGGCGCGGGCTAAACGCGGAGCCTGGCGGCGGGGTGCTGTTGGTTGGACGCTTCGCGCCACGCGACATCTTGTCGGGCCCGAACCGTCACAGCCGCCATCTCGGCGAGTTGCAGTACACGGTTGATCCCTGCGCTTACGCGGCCATCGAAGTTGTCGACCGCTATCCTGCCCCAATCTAGGCGGCAATCGTCCGGAGCCTGGCTAGCTCGTGTTCTGTGCTGCCGCACACCGCCAGCCGCCGGTTGCAGTTTGGGCACAGGGCGACAAATTTCGTGGAGCCTCCACTCCCGCCAGCCTCCGGCGCGGCAACCGCGCAGATCTCCAGATAGGGCTCTCCAGCCGGCGTCTTGAACGGCGCGGGCGCCCCGCATAGCTCGCAGTGCCCCGCGGCACGCGCTAGGGCCTTGGCTGCTTCGACCGCCTCGACCCGCTTGGGCGCAGCGTCTCGTCGCTGCACGCGCAGCGGCTTGAAGATCTCGACATCCTCGGCGGTCACCTCCTTGCCCAGGAGGTCGAAGATTCGCTCACCGAGCTCAGCCGAGACGTTCTTTCGCCCGGTGCGCACGGCCGAGATGAAGCTGCGCGTCACGCCCAGGAATGACGCCAGTGCCATGTCGCTGCTCAGCCCCTTCAACTGCTTGAGGGCATCCAGGTGCCGCGCCCAGCCTGTGGGGTCCGTTGCGCGGTCACCACGCTCGCCTTTATTGCCTGTAGACCGATCGGTTGACATTTCACCCTTGCCGTTTAGAATGACACCAAATGGTGAACATGGCGATCTTAGCCGCAGCGCCCTCGATTGGCGAGGGCTGCCACCAGAAGCAGCACCTTGACGTGCCTGCAGCGCCGATGCCTCGGCGCGATGACCTTGCCATGCAGTCCTGCGCTCCGGCCAGGCTGTGCTTTGGCACAGGGTGAAGGGCGCAGCGTTCGCGCAGCCCCTTCTTATAGACAGACCATCAGGCAAGATCATCATGCGTGTCAAAGTTCAAACCCTCCGTCGCCGCGGCTCGCTCGTGCGCGACGATCAGCCTCCGCGGATCGGCGACCTCGTCGTCGCCGAGCGCCGCGATCCCAAGCTGTCCCGCGCCGTCACCACGGCCCGCCTGATCGACCAGCGCAGCGGCGACGTCGACCTCCTGCCCGAGATCTACGACGCCCGGCTGCTATGGGTCAATGGCGCCGATATGCGCTTGACGGGCATCGAGCGCGCCGACGATGGCGACTACGCGCAAACCTGGCGCGTCGAGGTCGAGCAACATGCTTAACTGTCATGTCCCGGCGGGCACCCTGGACGATGGAAGGGGTGCACAGTTCGGAGTGTGCGTCCCCACGCAGGTCGAGGGCGGTCAATACTTTGAT
>JAJZEB010000162.1 GCA_021805805.1 Pseudomonadota bacterium
CAGCCAGCGACGACCTGATTCGCCGCCCAGCACGGCCGCCGTACGCCGTCGTCACCGCCAACACAGCCCCGGCCGGCTTCACGCCAGGACGACTTGCGCTTCGGAACGGGTGTCTTCCACGCTAAGACTCTGGCGGTGGAAGGTATAGCCGGCAAGGGGAAAAAGTGACCGCTGATTCTTGCGCGGCTTGCGTTCGTCGCCAGCGACGCAGCCGCCGGGGATCATCCTGCAACAACAAGGCACACGAACTCGAGGGGCTGTGATTTTGGACGGCAGAACTGAAAAGTGTGCCATCGATTGGCTGAATTCTCGTAAGAAGCCGTTGCTGTGCACAAATATTATTTCTGCATGAAATCCACGTTGCGAGCCCACGATGCCGTCGACCGAACTCAGTCTGGATGCGCCGCAACTGCTGCGGCAGCTGCGCGAGCTTGGAGCCATCGGACAGCGGCCCGGCGATGAAGGCCGCACCCGCATTGCGCTCAGCGACGACGACAGGGCAGGCCGCGATCAACTGGTGCGCTGGATGCACGATCTGGAGCTGGATGTCCGCATCGACCAGATCGGCAATGTGCTGGGAATCCTGCATCCGGACCGCGGTGGCCTGCCGCAGCGACCGCTGATGATCGGCTCGCACATCGACACCGTGCGCAATGCCGGCGCGCTCGACGGCTGCTACGGCGTGCTGGCGGGCCTGGCCGTAGCGCGAGCCTACCGTCAGGCCGGCGTGTCGCCAACACGGGGCATCGTCGTTGCCGCATTCACCAATGAGGAAGGCGTGCGCTTCCAGCCCGACATGATGGGCTCGCTGGTCTATGCCGGCGGCATGTGCGTGCAAGCTGCGCACGACACCGTCGATGGCGACGGAGAACGCCTGGGCGACGAACTGGCGCGCATCGGCTATGCCGGCGACATGGTGCCCGGCAGTCTGGTTCCGCACGAGTACCTGGAACTGCACATCGAGCAAGGACCGCTGCTCGAGGCACGAGATCGTCAGATCGGCATCGTGGAAACGCTGCAGGGGATCTCATGGCAGCAGGTGACGATCCACGGTGTGGCTAACCACGCAGGAACCACGCCGACCCGGCTGCGGCACGACGCCGGCTACGCCGCCGCCGCGTGCATTGCCTTCCTGCGTGAGCAAGTGGTCGGCGCAGAGCCGGAAACCACGCTTGCGACCACGGGCACTTTGCGCCTGGAGCCGAACGTGATCAACGTCATTCCAAGCAAGGCCACGTTCACAGTCGATTTGCGCGATCCCGACGAACGGCGCTTGCGCATGGCAGAGAGCCGATTTGCGGATTTCCTGGTGCGACTCGCCGAACGTGAGGGGGTTCGCATCAAGGTCGACTCGCTGGCGCGCTTCGAGCCGGTGGTGTTCGATGCTGGGCTTGCTGCGCGCATCGAGACCGCCGCGTCACGCCGCGGCCTGTCCCACATGCGGATGACTTCGGGCGCGGGTCACGACGCGCAGATGATCGCGCGTATCGCGCCGTCTGCCATGATCTTCGTGCCCAGCCGCGGCGGCATCAGCCACAACCCGCGCGAGCACACTGACGACCAGCAGCTCGTGCACGGTGCGCAGGTGCTGCTCGACGTCGTCCAGGCTTGCATGGCCTCGACCTGAGCGTCGCTGCGCCTCGCGTTCCGTCAGGCTGGCCGAGGTGCTGAGCACGTCGGCCTGCGCCAGGGCGCGGGCGTAGCCCATGCGCGCCTGTTGTTCGCTGCGCTGCGCGTCGAGCAGGTGCAGTACGTCGGTCATGCCCGCGGCGCCCCGCCGACCGCGGCGCTTGCAGCGTGAAGCTGGGCCTTCGCGACGGCGCGTTGCGCGGCGGCCAGCTCGAATGCACGGTACCGCGCCAGCGATGCCTGCTCCTCGACGCGACGGGAGGTCGCGCCGAACACGTCGGGCGAAAAGCTGGCGATGGGGCCGACCGTGTACAAGGTTGTACAGCGGCAGCGAACGCCCGGGCTGCTGGCCGAGTATCGATGCCGGATCCTGCTGGCGCTCGGTCGTGGCCGCGAGATCGGCCTCTCACGCGCGTTTGCAAGCCCCGCTTGACGCCGGCTGCTCGGGCTGCGCGTCACTCGGTTGCACGACGGGCGTTTCACCTCCCAAGGGATTTCCCGCTCTGAGCCGGCGCAGCTCGAGCATGCGGTAGCCAACCGGGATCACCAGCATCGACAGCAGCGGCGCGGTGATCATGCCACCGACCATCGGTGCGGCGATCGCGCGCATCACCTCGGAGCCGGTGCCGTGGCCGAACATGATCGGCAGCAGCCCGCCGAGGATCACCGCGACGGTCATCGCCTTCGGGCGCACGCGCAGCACCGCGCCTTCGCGGATCGCCGCGTCGAGCGCCGCGGCGTCGGCGTGGCCGGCGGCGAGCTGGCGCTGCCAGGCCTGGCGCAGGTACAGCAGCATGATCACACCGAACTCCGCGGCGACACCGGCCAGTGCAATGAAGCCGATCATCGTCGCGACCGATGCCGGACGACCGAGCAGCCAAACCAGCCAGACTCCGCCGACCAGCGCGAACGGCAGTGTCAGCATGATCAGCGCCGCTTCGGCGCCGCGGCGGAACACGCTCCAGATGAGCACGAAGATAATCGCCAGAACGGCCGGGATGACGGTTCGCAGCCGCGCTTCTGCGCGCTGCAGGAAGGCGTACTGCCCCGACCAGCCGAGCGTGTAACCGGGCGGCAGCGCGACCTTGCGCGCGACCGCGCGCTGCAGCCGCGCGACGACACTGCCAAGATCGCTGCTGTTGCTGTCGACGTAGACGTAGCTGACCAGCTGTCCGTCCTCGCTGCTGAGCATCGACGGCCCGGCCACCGCCCGCACGTCGGCCACCGCGCCCAGCGGCACTGCGGCGCCGCCCGGAGCCTGCACCAGCAGGCGGCGCAGCGCCGAGACCGACTGGCGGTCTCGGCGCGGGTAGCGCAGCACGATGGGGAAGCGTTCGCGTCCCTGCACGGTCTGGCCGATCGCATCGCCGCCGACCGCGGTGGCGATGACTTGCTGCAACTCGGCCTGCGTCAGCCCGTAGCGCTGCGCTGCACCGACCTTGATGCGCACGTCGACGTAGCGTCCGCTGGCGATGTGGTCGGTGGCCACCGAGCCGACTCCGGGAACGCCGCGCGCGGCGTCGACGATCGAGTCGGCCAGGCGCTGCAGCTCGGTCGGGTCGGGGCCTTCGACCTTGATGCCGATCGGGCTCTTGATTCCGGTGGACTGCATGTCGACGCGGTTGGCGATCGGCGGGATGAACAGATTGGCGAGCCCAGGCACCTGCACCGCGCGGTTCAGTTCGTGCTCGATCTTCGCCATCGTCATTCCGGGACGCCACTGGCTGCGGGGCTTGAACGTGATCGTCGTCTCGAACATGCTCAGCGGAGCCGGATCGGTCGCTGTGTCGGCGCGGCCAGCCTTGCCGAACACCTGCGCCACCTCGGGCACGGTCTTGAGCATGCGGTCGGTCTGCTGCAGCAGCTCGGCGGCCTTGCCCACCGACAGCGCCGGCAGCGCGGTGGGCATGTACAACAGCGTGCCCTCGCCCAGCGGTGGCATGAACTCGCTGCCGATGCGCGACGCCGGCCACAGCGTGGCGGCGACCGCCGCGGCGGCCAGCAGCAGCAGCGCCAGCGGCGCCTTGAGCACAGCGTCGAGCAGAGGGCGGTAGCCGCTGATCAGCCAGCGGTTCAGCGGATTGCGCTGTTCGGCGCGGATGCGCCCGCGTACCAGATGGCCCATCAGCACCGGGATCAGCGTCACCGCCAGCGCCGCGGCTGCGGCCATGGCGTAGGTCTTGGTGTAGGCCAGCGGTTTGAACAACCGGCCCTCCTGGCCCTGCAGCGCGAACACCGGGAGGAACGACAGCGCGATCACCAGCAGGCTGAAGAACAGCGCCGGGCCGACTTCGGTCGCTGCCGCGCCGATCACCCGCCACCGGGCTTCGCCGAGCGGCTCGGCGCCTCCATGCGCGTCGCGCCAGTGATCGAGGTGCTTGTGCGCGTTCTCGATCATCACCACCGCGGCGTCGACCATGGCGCCGATGGCCAGTGCGATTCCGCCCAGCGACATGATGTTGGCGCTGACGCCCTGCGACGCCATGACGATGAACGCCGCGAGCACGCCCAGCGGCAGCGTCAGCACCGCGACCAGCGACGAGCGCAGATGCCATAGGAACAGCACGCACACCAGCGCGACGACGACGAATTCCTCGATCAGTTTCTCGCGCAGGTTGTGCACCGCGGAGACGATCAGCTGCGAGCGGTCGTAGGTCGGGACGATGCGCACCCCGGCCGGCAGGCTGCGCTGCAGCACGGCCAGCCGTTGCCGGACCGCATCGATGGCGCGCAGCGCGTTCTTGCCCGAGCGCAGGATGACGACGCCGCCGACCACTTCACCGCGACCGTCGAGCTCGGCGATGCCCTGGCGGAAGGTCGGCCCGCGCCGCACCACCGCGACGTCGCTCAGGCGCACCAGCGCGCCGTCGGCGCCACCGCGCAGTGGGATGCGCTCGAAATCGGCGCGGTGGCGCAGATAGCCCGTGCTGCGCACCATCAGGTCGGCCTCGCCCTGCTCGATCACCGATCCGCCGGTGGCGCCATTGGCAGCGCGCACCGCGTCGGCGACCTGCTGCAGCGACACACCGTAGGCGGCCAGCTTGATCGGGTCGACGACGATCTGCCAGGCGCGCACCATGCCGCCGATGCTGGCGACTTCGGCGACGTCGGGAACGGTCTTGAGCTGGTAGCGCAGGAACCAGTCCTGCAGCG